>CAKRKK010000085.1 GCA_934358235.1 uncultured Lachnospira sp. | reverse complement strand
CTGCTCCTTTTGCTTCATCCCCAAGCTTAAGTATCGCCTCAACAACGCTGCGGTTTGCTGTTACTGTTACGCCATTCTCTACCTTTATATCACCGCCTGCAATTATAACTCCTGTAAAATTCTGCTTTACAACCACATCACCAGAAGCGACAACAATCCCCTCTGATATATTGACAGAACCATTAGTCCCACCTGAGCTTATTTCTAATGGTATACTGCTGTATGAATTATTGACAGCTATATACCCATAAGAACCTATCGTATGTAATATTCCACCTTCAGCAGAATTCGTATATTCTGTAAATGCCTGCGAATCTATAAAATTATTGTATACATCATCAACAACATAATTGCTAAGATATGGCTTTTCAGCATCAACCTTTGCAGAGGTATAGTATTTTACTGAACCATCTTCATTCTTTGATGGAAGTGTTTCTAGTGCCTTGCATAGTACTGTAAAACGACAGGCTATATCATTAAAATCACGTCCGAAATCATAACTCTCCGGCACACTGCCTCCATCTGACTTATCAGCAGTATCATCAACATCCCCGCTATTTCTGACTAGTACCATATCAGCACTCGAATATACATTATTTGTAAATGAACCGCTTACTACGCTGTTTATATTCTTAGCATTAAGAGTTATAACATTCTTTACATAGTTTCTGACCTGTGTATACTTCTGCTTTACAGCAGCAAGATTATCCACAGTTATTGTACTGCCAGCAACATTCATCATAGCATCAAGGCTGTTTAATATATTATCAAAGGCTGTATCATCTATAACTGCATGTATATAGTCCAGCTTATCCTGTTCTGTCTTAAAGTTAAGATAATAGTAATATATATCATTTCCTGCTGCTGTCCTGATTCTTTTAACTTCGTAAGGCAGAGCTCCTGCATTATTATTTATGTAACGATACCCGAAGAAATCCTGTATTCCAAGATGAATCCCTGTACTGTCTGCTTCCTGTCCATATGTAGGATTAACCCCTTCGTCTATAAGTGATGAAGGCACAAGATACATCTCCTCATTACCTATAAATGACAAGGATTCCCCTGTCGCATAGGCGGTCGAATCAGATGTTACCCCTGCCGATGCCAGGGAATTGAAATCTATATATGCCCTGCCGGCAACTACAAGCTTATTAAGCCTGTTCATATCAAGTCTGGAATTCTTTCCATTTACAATAATAGCACTACTGAAATAATGTACTGCTTTAGAATCTATGCTGTTACCATCATAACCATATCCGTAGTATTCCCCACCTAGCACCACATTACTATTATTGGCATCCAACTGCAGGTCATCCTTAACATAGGTATGTGCCCCTGATGCTATATTAATAGTTGATACAGCGTCTGCCTGTGCCTCTAATGTCTTAAGTGAATAGCACCATATATTGGTATTATCTGATATATTAAGTGTTCCACCTCCAACAGCTATATCTCCACCAGTAACAAGATTATTAGCAGATGTACCCGTCATGCTGAGTACAGAATTATCGCCAATCTTAATACCATTCTTTTTTCCAGCATATACACTACCATTTATGGTTAATGTATTCGTAACCTGTGCTGATGGCTTAACCTCTATACCGGTATTACCTACAAGTGCGTAATCAGCAAAAGCATCCGTTCCACTATTACTGTCTGTGCCAAAGTCAACAAGCATATCCGGCATTCCAAGCCTTCCATCAAATGCAATATATGAATAATAACCTGCTTCTGTAATATATCTTACTACACAATCCGAAAAGGTTAATACATAATATGGTAGTCCCGTACCGTCATTATCTGTAGCTGTTACCTTTTTATCAACCTTTATTCCACTTATCGATTCAACACTTAACCGCGGATTATCAACCTTATTGCCATTCTCATCAACCGATGCCTCTATATATGTATTAAGCTTCTTTACGAAATCATTTCCTTGCTTGTCCGTAGTGCTTGTATATATAATACTTGAAAAATACGAGTCTGGTTCAGAATACTTATATGAATCCTCATATGAGCCTGAGCTTGTCTGTATTCCAAGTGCTTTAATAAGCTGATATGTATAATTAAGACGGAAGTTCTTATTAACAGTAGTTTTATCCGTTGCATATGGAACTTCTCTTCCACCTATATTGATAGTTCCAGAAGTGACGTGTGATAACTCCTGCTCATACACATTATTAAAGCATTCCATAGAAGTTCTTCCAAGTGCTGCATATATCTCATCAACGGCATCCTCAGATGTATAGAAGGTTCTTGTTGTTTCCTTTCCTTCCTTTTTCATCTTTAAATTCAGCATAGTTGCAGACGTTACAACCGTAGCCAGTATCATCACAAATGAAACCATAAGAACAACCACAAGCATAGTTGAACCACTATTATCTGATAATATTCTTTTAAATCTGCCCCTATTCTTATCTATTGGAATTATTACCATACTAATCTCCATTTCTGCCAGCTTATATGCTTTATATACATGCACATATATTATCAATATTGTTACCAGTTACTCTTTGTCGTAATAATTCTTGCAACAATGCTGTCACTATCTTTGTTCTTATACCATACAGTTACGGATAGTGTATACAATTCATCACTTGCGTTATGCATATTACCACTTGTAACTCCATTATCTCTTGTATCACCTGTCAGCTTAAAGGTATTCCAACCTGCAATATTAGAATATACACTAACCGCACCACCTAGGGCTCCTGTCGGAGTTTCTCCTGAAAGATTAAGTGTTCCACTATTCGCAGGATTCTTAATATCCGAATTAACACTAAGCACTACATTATTATTCGTGCCACCCTTATTAAGATGCATAATATACTCTGGATTAACTGCTGACTTTTTTTCCTGTTCTATCAGGTATACATTACAGTCACTATACACAGTTGCAAGACTGTCAAGACCTGCTCCTGTACCACTTCCATATGTGTAGCTTATACTTATTCTGTCTGTACAGCTATATACATTTCCTGTTGCATCCGAATAATTAGCTGTGGAATAATCATCAAAAGGCATATAGAAAATATATATATTCTTAAGATTATCTGCTATCGCTGAGGAAACCTTAGGTTTATCACTACTGCCCACAGCAGCTTCCTTGTATCCCTTAAAGCTGTTAGCTGGCAGAACAATGGTCTGCACATAATCAGGATACACCTTATCTTCCTTACTCATAAGTCTGTCCTCATACCTGCCATTTATCTGGTTCTTATAATAACTGTAAGTCATTCTTATACTTACTGTCTGTACATAATAATTCTCACTAAGCTTGTTTCCATCTGATGTATCTGGTCTTACATCTACCATTATCTCTGTAAGCTTTCCCATATGCTTCTTACTGTAATCTGAGCCAGCAAGATACTGAAAGTTCGCAATTGCTGCCGAATCATATCTGTATAACTCATTTCTTAAAACATAGTTCTCATCAGAGCTTAGATTAGAATACGCTGGCATAGCATAAGAGTTAATGTTGTTATTTACATTACCGCCCTTACTGCCATCTGTATACAATGATGGATTAATACATGCCTGCACATAGAATTTCTCATTATTAATCCCCCTATAATAAGAAGCTGTTCCATCCACAGCATTACTCACTTCATATGTATACACTCCTGTTCCGGTTCCATCCACTTCACTATCCGAAGGTGACGGAATACTTTGATAGGTATATCCTCCAAGCGTACAGATGTCTGAGGCTGTCCCCGCCTCTAGCTGTTTAAGAGATTCAAGCTCTTCCTTTCCCATGCCCTTGAATACCTCAACAATATCCGAAGCCGCTGTATTAGCATTCTCTTCGCGTCTGGCTCTTGAATTAACCCTTGCTGAATTAGAGAAGGTTTCAAGCAGCGGCAGTGCAAGTATGGATAATATAGCCATTGCAACCAGCACCTCCACTAGGGAAAAGCCTTTGTTATTCTGTTGTTTATTATACCTGCTATGCCTCTTCATTCCTCTGCCTGTCATAATAATCCCTACTCTGTCACAAGATTTATTCATCATTCTTAAGCTTTACTTATTATCAAATATATTATCTGTTCCTGTCTTAACATCAAATACCGGCTCTGTAAATTCTCTATCCTTGCCTGTTATATAATACATAGATACTGTTATCGCACCAGATACTGTATCAGAGGTTTCACTATAAGACGCTGATATACTATCAATAGTATTCTTTGTCTGGTATGTATTAATATAGCTCATAAGTGTATTCCATTGCTCATAATCACCTTCATAGGCAAGATTAAGCGTTGTCTTATAACCAACCATATCTGTGTTGTATGCTGTTTTATCTGTGGCTGATGGATTAGAAGATGCCTTTGCGCCAAATGTATATATAGCTGTTGGCTGTGCAAATGATACACTCTTAATCCACACTCCAGTTATGTTTTCTACCTTATTAAGAAATGCTATTGCCTCAGGCTGGCTCAATCCTGTACCGAATTCATCTAACAGCTTAACATTTTCATTCTTATAGTTAGCTGTATCTGACTCATACTGTGCCCTGTTATTATTCTTGGCTGTAAGATCCTTTTTCTTCTTTGTAAGCTCCACCACCTGCTTCTGAGATGTTTCCAAATCAGCAGAAAGCTTCTGATAACCTACAAAGTACGCCAGAAATACAATAAGAATAGCAAATACATATACCAGCAGCTTCTTATCCCTATCTGATATAGCCAACTTTCCCTTTAATCTGCCCATTACTTATTACCTCCCTGCTGTGCACCCTTTATATCTCCAAATGTACATGTGACAGAGAAACTAACCTGAATCGTTCCTGTATTATCCTTACTCTCAGATTCACTTGCCACAATAACATTATCAACAGTTGGTATAGACTTCAACTGAAGTATACATTCACCTACAGAAGACTTACTTCCCGCAGTTGCACTCATAGTAACTGTTCCAGCCGTTACATTAAGGCTTTTTATGACTGCATCACTAGGAAGCTTGCTTTCTAATTCCTTAACAAAGGTTTCTACCGAATCATCATTATTAGTTGCCTGTGTTTTAAACGCCTTGATATCCGTGTTCTCATCCTTTGCAGCATAATAATCATTAACTACTGTCTCTATTGCTTCAAGCTTCTTAACCTCTGTCTTTAACGATTCCACTTCCATATTAGAAAACATAAGCTGTATGCCAGGATAAAGTACAAGCACCAGTGAAGCCGCAACTGCCACAACAACTATAAGTGCCATGCTCTTTCCTGTATCCTTCTTCTTATCTTCTTCTTTCTTTACTGTTGATATAAAGTTAACCGGCGCAATAAATGCACCAATAACTGTTGTATATGCAGTAAGTGAGCTTGCATCAACATAGGTTCTTCTATCTGAAACAACGCCCTCAAGATTCTCTATCGGCGCAATTTCCATATTGAATTCATTAGATAACAGCTTAGTAAAGCCTCTGATTGTTGTTGCATTACCTATTATATATATTTTCTCAATATGGCTGTTATTTCTTGAAACATAATAATCTGATATTCTGCTGATGTTGCTTATAAGTGCCCTGACTGACTCTGTAATATCATTGGAATCCACCGACTTGCCTAACAGATATTCCGTCTGAAGCTTATGAAGTGCTGCATCATAATCCAGCTTATACTGGTTCATAACTGTATTAACCATAAGTGACTTTCCATAATGAACACTTCTTTGAAGCTGCATAACACCATTAGTAAATATGCTTACAATCGTTGTATCCTCTTCTATTGAGATAACCATAGATGTACTCTTATCTATCTGCTGTCTTAAAAGCTGATACATACTATTACCTGCATAATCAATATACGCAACCTTAAGTCCCATATTCTTAGCAAGCTCATAATACTTATCTATTAACTTTGCCGGTGCAGCTACAACTACAACCTTCAGCTTAACTGCATCCTCCTCTTGTACCTTTTCAAGTGGATAATACTGTACCACATAATCCTCTATATTAACTGGAAAATATTCCGAAGAATTCGTTGCTATAATCTTATCAAGCTTGCTGCCCTTTACATCCGGAACAAATACTTCCTTCGTAGCTATTTTATTAGATGCTACTGTAAATACAACATCATTGCAATTCATACGGTTATCATCTAGTGCTGACCTTATAACCTTAGCAAGCCCCTTTATATCAAGTATATCTCCATCGTTATACAACCCCTCCGGAGCAGAAATCGTAACTACCTTATGAACTGTTGTAGTCTTATTGCTCCTTGATGCTTCACATAGCTTAATATATTCATTATTAACACTTATGCTTATATATCTGCCGTTAACCTTAACTGCCATATTAAAACAGTCTCCTCTCCCCTAGCTTAATTATTATCATTTTATATAACTCTTTAATGCTATGATAGTGCAAATGTAAATAATATATTTATCACTTACATTATCTCATTAATCTATAATAAACACCAGTTTATCTTTAAGCATTCATTTATAATCATATTAATTCGTATAAATATAAATCCATATAAATAAATATACCTTCATATAAACAAACCCTATTATAATAAAGATACATACCAGTTAATTATATTCATTCCAAAAAGCATGGCTATTGTAAGCCCTGCACACAGATACGGTCCAAAGGCAAGTACTCTTTCCTTACCGCCAACCTTCATTCTTATCGTATGTATGACTGCTCCAAGTATACAGCCAATAAAAAATGCAAGTATAACCTCTTTCCAACCAACAAATAGTCCTGCCGCTGCCATAAGCTTTATATCTCCACCGCCGAAAGCATCAACTCCCCTGACAGCTCTTCCTATTATAAGGATTGTCAGCATAAATACACTTACACAAAAAAAACCTATTAGATAATCTAATAGGTGTTCTCTGTCAAAAAGTATTCTTATTATACCGAGGACTCCTATTACAACATTAAGTGCGAATGGTATCTCCTGTGTTCTTTCATCTATAACTGTTATAACAAGAAACATTGAGAATGCCAGACACTCAAGACCTGATATGATATTCAGTCCATTCACTATAAATATTATGACATACATAACACCATTGACCGCTTCTATGACCGGATACTGTGGTGATATCTTTGTCTTACAATAACGACACCTTCCGCCTAGTGCCATGTAGCTTACCAGTGGTACTAAATCGTACCACTGGAGCTTATGTCCACATGACATGCAATGCGAGCTCTTAGTCGCTATATTCTCTTTTAATGGTAATCTATATATGAGTACGTTCAAAAAACTTCCTATTACGATGCCGTAGAGGAATATTATGACGTAGAGTAGTAATTCGTATTGCATGGGGTATTCCTTTTAATTATTATAAAAAATCAATTATGTCTCTGAGGCTTTTGTTGTTGTTTCCTGCGAATTAGCTGTCGTCATCTTTGTTCCCATTCTTTTTGCCTCTACTACATCTTTACCAGTAGCGCTTTTTTTATTAACATAAACTTCTACCGCACCTGCTTTAGATATTGATATTTTTACCACATTTTCTTTAGCGGAACTTGACTTGAATGAAGCACTATCTGTTGAATCCTGACTCATTTCTGTTTTTAACGCTCCTGCCAAACCTGATGTAGCAGTCTTAATAGTTGAATAATCTATAATTACTGGATCAGTCGTTTCTTTTGCAAGCGCTTCATTAACATTTTCAAGTGATAAGGCTGTTGTAACAGAATTTCTGATAGAATCAAGTGTCTGCATATCTGTAGATTCTCTTGATTTCTCAATGTTTCTTACAAGTGTTGGAGCAAGTACACCAACGAGTACTGCCATAATTGCGATAACAACGATAAGTTCTACTAAAGAGAAACCTTTGTTACCAAGTTTTTTCTGTGTCTTTTTCATGTTCTTTTTCTCCCTTTAACATAATATATTTATATAATTCAGCAAGGCTTTTCACTGCCATACTGATCATATACTTGTTTATTGGTGCTTATAATACAATACATACACACTTAGCCAAGTGTATTATAAAGCTGTATCATAGGCTGATATATAGAAAGTATCAGTACTACTACTACAAGCGCCATAACTACTATAATAGCAGGCTCCATAAGTGCTGTAAGTGTCTGTGTCTGAACCTCTACCTCTTCCTCATAATATACAGCGGAATTGGTAAGCATTTCCTCTATATTACCTGTTTCCTCACCGATACCTACCATATGAACTATCATAGGTGGAAATATCTGTGAAGCCTTCAACTGATTAGATAATGGAAGTCCAAGTGCAACACCGCTCCTAGCCTTCATAAGTGCATCCTTATACAGGATGTTTGACATCGTTGAAGCGGATATATCAAGTGCCTCTATCATAGGCATACCCGCCTGAAGAAGCGTGCTGAGTGTCCTTGCAAAGCTCGCACAGGCTGTCTTAGTCTGCAGCACTCCGAATACTGGAAGCTTTATCTTTATTCTGTCTATGTTATGCCTGCCGGCATCTGTCTTTGCATACATCTTATATCCCACTACAATAGCTGCTATAACTGCTATTATTATGTACCAGTAATGCATTACACCATTACTCAATGCAAGAACTGCCCTTGTCATAACCGGAAGCTCTGAATCCAGATCCTCAAACATTGATACAAAGTTAGGTATTACGAACGTTAACATAACTATAATAACGCCGACCATAACCACAAGAAGTACACACGGATACATCATAGCTTTCTTGACTATACCCTGTGTCTTAGCCTGCTTTTCAAACTGTACTGCCATACGTGTTAATGCATTCTCAAGACTACCTGAGGATTCGCCTGCCTTAACCATATCTATAAGAATAGAAGGAAATACACCCGATTCCTGTCTGAGTGAATCTGACAATGTTTCACCCTTTTCAACTCCTGCCTGTGCATTCTCTATTCCTTTTTTCAAGTCCTTATTCTCAGTCTGTTCTGCTAACATCTCAAGCGCATTAACAACACTCACGCCTGCGTTAAGTATACTTGCAAACTGTCGGCAAAACACACTCATATCTCTTGCTTTAACCTTCTTCTTTCCAAAGAAAGGTAGCTCTATATCCTTATCAAGTGCACTCTGCACCTTTATAGTCATAGGAGTAAATCCTTGTTCCTTCAGCTTTCTTGCTGCTTCCTCTCTTGTTTCAGCTTCTATCTGCCCCTTCTTATCTTTTCCATCCCTTGTAACCGCTGTATATGAATATGTTTCCATTATAATCCCTCTTTAATAATGTAAATATAATTAATACCAACTCTTGTAAATTGTAAAACTTAGTATGTTTTTGTTCAATCGTCATTTATCCCCCTTTTCGAGACGTACATGCACTTAAGTACTATTATTATAGTAC
>CAKRKK010000084.1 GCA_934358235.1 uncultured Lachnospira sp. | reverse complement strand
GATAGCGAAGGAAAGTATATTTGAATCTGGCTGTTAAGCCAGGAAGTTATTGGAGAAACACAAGTGACAATGCTATTATCCGTTCTTTTATCGACTATGCAGGTGCCAGTATTACACATAAGCTGGAGATATTAATGAGTGGTGGTTATATTGTCCAGAATATTGATGAGAATCTCACATATGATTATCTGCATTCATCAGAAGATAATCTATGGAGTATGCTGTTTCTGACGGGATATCTTACGCAGGCCAGAGAGAAAGAAATAGATGGTGTGCTGCAGGCAGACGAGGTTGCACTAAAGATTCCTAATGAAGAGATAAAAGGCATATTCGAAACAACGGTTGAAAAATGGTTTGGTGAGAGTACTCTAACGTGGAATAGAAAAGAGTTATTTGAGGCTGTATGGAAAGGTGATTGCGAAGGCATCACAAGGGAAATTAGTACACTCTTGCGGCGTACGATAAGTTATCATGATTATAGAGAAGATTTCTACCATGCATTTCTTTCTGGTATATTTGCAGGTGCGGGCTATCAGGTTCAATCTAATAAGGAATATGGAGAAGGAAGATGTGATGTTGTGGTATGTGATCCAATCAATGGAAGAGCAGCAGTTTTTGAAGCAAAACGCACAAAGGTTTATGAAGAACTTGAGAAAGCCTGTGATAGTGCTATAAAGCAGATAGATAACCGTATGTATGCCAGTGAGCTTGAAGCAACTTACGATACTGTCTTATGTTAAGGTATTTCTTTTTATAAGAAACGCTGTCTTGTAAAGAGAGTGCATACAGAGGATAATGTAAAAGGTAGTTCATAATACTAAATATGAATATTGAAAATATCGAAAAAATATCCAATATATAATAAATACATTTGCTAATCACTAAGCCTTTAGAGTATAATAGCTCTAAAGGCTTTTTTGTAATTATTTTTGTCAGGAACGTTATTAATTGGCAAGTCGATTTTAAGCAGAAGGGAAATAAAGTATATGGCTAGAACGGTTGCTATTGGAATTCAAAGTTTTGAGGATATTGTACTTAAGAATTGTTTTTATATAGATAAAACCAGATTTATTAAGCAATGGTGGGATAGTATGGATAGTGTTACGCTCATCACACGTCCTAGAAGGTTTGGTAAGACGCTTACGATGAATATGGTAGATAATTTCTTTTCTGTGGATTATGCCGGGCGCTCAGAGCTGTTTAAGAATTATGACATATGGAAATATGAGAATTATAGAAGAATTCAGGGAACATATCCGGTTATTAGTATGTCTTTTGCCAGAATTAAGGAAACAACATATGAAGATACCAGAGCTAAGATATATGAGGTTATAAGAAACTTATACGTGAAATATGCATATGTGTGTGAGCAGGATGTGTTACTTGCTTCAGATAAAGAGTATTATCGCAGAATGCTGGCAGGAGATATGAGTGAAACAGAGGCTACCTCTGCTATATACCAGTTGTCTGATTATTTATACAGATATTATGGTAAGAAGGTTATTATATTGCTTGATGAATATGATACGCCGATGCATGAGGCATACCTTAACGGATATTGGGATAGATTGTCAGCATTTACACGAAGTCTGTTTAATTCAATGTTTAAGACTAATCCTGCACTTGAAAGAGGAATTATGACAGGAATCACAAGGGTAAGCAAGGAATCTATATTTTCAGATCTGAATAATCTTGAGATTGTATCAACTACTTCAGATAAATATGCTGATATATTTGGCTTTACAGAAAAGGAAGTAGCTGAATCCCTTGCTGAATATGGACTTGGAGCCAATATGGATACTGTACGGATGTGGTATGATGGTTTCACATTTGGAAAATGCAATGACATATATAATCCATGGTCAATCCTTAATTATATTGATAAACGCGAATATGGTACTTATTGGGCTAATACTAGTGCTAATAGCCTTGTGGGAAAGCTGATAAGAGAATCAAACAGGGACATAAAGCAGAAGTTTGAGGATCTGCTTAGTGATAAAAGTATATCGTGCGAGCTTGACGAACAGATAGTATATAGCCAGCTATCTGATAATGAAGATGCTATATGGAGCCTTCTAATTGCAAGTGGATATCTTAAAGTGCAAAGTTATGCCGGTTATATGGATGGCCAGATGAATAAGGTTCCTTTATATGAATTACGGATAACTAATTATGAGACAAGAAGAATGTTTGATAGTATGGTTAAGGAGTGGTTTGCAAAGGAAAGACCGGATTATAATGATTTTATTAAGGCCATGCTTATAGGTGATGTAGAGGCCATGAATGAATATATGAACAGGATTTCGCTTGAAATATTTAGTTTTTTTGATACAGGGAAAAGAGTGTCAGGCTGTCAGCCAGAAAGATTTTACCATGGCTTTGTGTTGGGATTGTTAGTTGAATTAAGAGAACAATACTACATATCTTCCAACCGGGAAAGCGGATTTGGAAGATATGATGTTATGCTGGAGCCTAAGAATAAGGAAAATGATTCTGGTATTATTCTGGAGTTCAAGATTCATAATGAACGAAAGGAAAAAGATATTGAAGCAACGTCTGAAATGGCTTTAAAGCAGATAACTGAAAAGCATTATAAAGAAGAACTTATTAAGAAAGGGGTACCAAAGGAACATATACTCTGTTATGGTATTGCTTTTAAAGGAAAACAGGTTGATATAAAGATGTTATAAGAAAGAAGTTATAAAATAAACTGTATGCTTGACGATTGCTTTATAGAAGGGAGATGGAAATATGGGAAGATTTGTTAATCCAGATAATAGTGCGTTTCAGGCATCATTGAATTCCAAGATATACGTAGATAAGACTGGATTAATTGAATATACCAATAGTGTGCTGGATTCAACCAACGCATATATTTGTAATAGCAGACCACGTAGATTTGGAAAGTCCTATGCAGCTAATATGCTGGCTGCGTATTATAGCAGGGGTGCTGATTCCAAGAAAATGTTTTCTGACCTAAAGATAGGCAAGGAAACTGATTTTATGAAACACTTAAATAAATATGATGTTATTCACATTGATATTCAATGGTTTTTAGTAAACTGTGATATTGCGGATAATGTGGTTTCATTTATAACTGCAAGTGTACTTGATGAGCTTCGTGCAATTTATCCGGAAAGTTTACCACAGAAGGTTATAACACTTCCTGATGCGCTTTCGCGGATAAATCTTCATATAGGAACAAAGTTTGTTATAATAATTGATGAATGGGATATTGTTATACGTGATGAAACATTATCAAAGAAAGTTCAAGATGAGTATATTAATTTTCTAAGAGGAATGTTTAAAGGTATTGAGCCAACAAAGTATATAAGACTTGCCTATTTAACGGGGATTCTTCCTATTAAAAGAGAAAAGACTCAATCAGCCCTGAATAATTTTGACGAGTTTACAATGCTTGGAGCAAGTGGATTAGCACAATATATTGGTTTTACCGAAGATGAAGTGAAGAATCTGGCAGAAAAGTATAATCAGGATTTTAACGAAGTGAGGAGATGGTATGATGGTTATATTCTCAAAGATTATCATTTATACAATCCAAGAGCAGTTGTAAGTGTTATGTTAAAAGGAGAATTTAAAAGCTATTGGTCAGAAACCTCATCTTATGAAACAATAGTTCCATTAATTAATATGAATTATGATGGTTTGAAAACTGCTATAATTGAGATGCTGGCTGGTGATGAAATTAAGGTTAATACTGCCACATTTAATAATGATGCAGTTAATATCAGAAGCAAAGATGATGTATTGACGTATATGATACATCTTGGTTATCTTGGTTATGATCAGACCAGGAAACAGGCATATATTCCTAATGAGGAGATAAGACAGGAATTGCTGATGGCAGTAGAGAGCAGACCTTGGCAGGAAATGATACAATTCTGGCAGGAGTCAGCAGCAATGCTTGATGCCACACTTGAAAAAGATGGAGAAATGGTTGCACATCAGATTGAAAAAATACACAATGAATATATATCTGTTATTCAGTATCATAATGAGAATTCATTAAGTGCAGTACTTACAATTGCATATCTTTGTACTATGCAGTATTATTTTAAGCCAATACGCGAATTACCAACAGGACGTGGTTTTGCTGATTTTGTATATATACCAAAGCCGGAGTATAGAGGAGATTATCCTGCATTAGTTGTAGAGTTAAAGTGGAATTATAATGTTGAGACGGCAATGCAGCAGATAAAAGATAAAAAGTATCCTTCTTCAATTATCAATTATACAGGCGACATTCTTATGGTAGCAATTAGTTATGACAAGAAGAGCAAAGAGCATAAGTGTCTGATTGAAGAGTATTGTAAATGAGCAAATAAACTTAATATTCATAAATAAAAAGTTTCCTATCTGGACAATGTTAATTTAATGACATTAACCAGATAAGAAACTTTTTTGATTTCATTATTACTTTTTTATATTCTTATTATAATATATTTGCATTATATTAAAGCTTCTGATTATTTTCCATATATTCGTCATATAAAGAGATAACTTTATTCATAACTGCTGGTCCTGGGGCACCAAGTGTAAGTCTCTTTTCAACGCAGGTCTTTAAGCTGATAGCTTCGTATACGTCTTCTTCGAATACAGGGCTTATCTTCTTGTATTCATCAAGTGAAAGGTCATCAAGAGCGATTCCCTTATCAATACATATAAGAACGAGCTGGCCAACGATTCCGTGTGCATCCCTGAAAGGAACGCCCTTCTTAACGAGGTAATCAGCAGCGTCAGTAGCGTTAGTGAAGCCCTTCTTAGCTGAATCCTCCATACGTGCATCGTTAAACTTCATAGTGTCTATCATTCCCTTGAATAAGCTTACGCAGCCCTTTACAGTATCAATAGCATCAAAGGTAAGCTCTTTATCCTCCTGCATGTCCTTATTGTATGCAAGAGGAATTCCCTTCATAGTAGTAAGAATACTCATAAGTGCTCCATATACACGGCCAGTCTTACCACGTACAAGCTCTGCGATATCAGGATTCTTCTTCTGTGGCATAATACTTGAGCCTGTACTGAAGGCATCATCTAATTCGATGAACTTATATTCGTTAGAGTTCCATATGCATATTTCTTCTGAAAAACGGCTTAAGTGCATCATTATCGTAGAAAGAGCACTTAAGAATTCTATAACATAATCTCTGTCTGATACTGAGTCCATGCTGTTAAGTGTTGGTCCTGCAAAGCCAAGAAGCTCGGCTGTCTGTTCTCTGTTAAGCGGATAGGTAGTTCCTGCAAGGGCACCAGCGCCTAAAGGACAATAGTTCATTCTGTTATATATATCGTGAAGTCTGCTTCTGTCACGTTTAAACATTTCAAAGTAAGCTGAGAAGTGGTGCGCAACAGTTACAGGCTGTGCCTTCTGCAGATGAGTAAAGCCCGGCATATATGTTTCAACATTTTCCTTAATTATCTTTAAGATGACTTCCATAAGCTCTCTTACTTCTTCATCAACGTTCTTTACCTCATCGCGTGTATAAAGGCGCATATCGAGTGCAACCTGGTCATTACGGCTTCGTCCTGTGTGAAGCTTCTTTCCGGCATCGCCAATACGTTCAATTAAGGTTGCCTCCATAAATGTATGGATATCTTCGTATTCATCTGTTATTTCAAGCTTACCGGCTTCTATATCGGCTAATATACCCTTTAAGCCATCAGTAATCTGCTTACCCTCAGCCTCTGATATGATTCCCTGTGCAGCAAGCATAGTAGCATGTGCAATACTTCCCTGAATGTCCTGCTTATAGAACTTCTGGTCAAATGAGATAGAAGCATTAAAGTTGTTTACAAGTTCATTAGTTTCTTTAGTGAAGCGTCCGCCCCAAAGTTTCATAGGTTTACCTCTTTCTTTCATATTATTATCAGTATATATAAATGCATAAATGCAGTTTTATATCATAAAGAATTATTCATTAATTAATTATTTATTATTTATTATTAGTTATCTGTTTATTTATTGCTTTCGTCACTATCCAGATTATCAAAGTCATCAAGCTCATTAAGTTCATCTAGACAAGGATTATCTGCTATGCTGCTTGATAATGCATCAGATGATGTGTTATCGGTTGTAGCATCAGATGTGTTATGCGCGTTATGCTTTCTGCTGCCGCTAACAAGTATAACATCCTCCTCGCTTATAAGCTCTTGTATTATAACAGGCCACTTTGTCGTATTAATGACATTTTTACGGCACAAGCGTTTAAAGTAATATATACCAATCAATATAATAATGCATAATATAGTGATAATGCAACCTAAAATAAGATTAACAGGAGTGTATTTTAATGTTATTGTATGTTCTCCTGCAGGAACGCTTATGCTTATGAGTGCTCCATATATATCTGTTGTTTCTGCCTTTTTACCATCTATATATACATTCCAGCCATTGTCATATGGAATAGAGCATATAAGAGTGGCATTGGCACTTGCTTTGACTGTACCCTTTATCTTATTGTTTGTGAATTCAGATATATTAAGGGCGTTGTCATTAAGTATGTTATAGGCTTCTATGAATCTTGAGGTTTCAAGAGTATATACGCTGGCATTCATAGCTGAATCACCTGTTATTACGATAATATCCTCTGGCGTTGCATAGCCAAGGTCTATTATTGTTCCCCCCTTTTTAAGATCCTTATAAGTATATTCTGTACTGTTAATAGTAGCAGTTACGGTATCGCAGGTGGTGTTTCGCACTATCATATAAAGATGTCCGGCTTTAACTGGCTTTACCTCAAAGCTTGAATCAGTTGCATTCTCATAGGTAAGGGTGAATACATTAGAAACACCTGTAAGGTTATTGATAAGAGAGTTCTGATTCTCAATGCCGCTGCCGATTGCTGTATTACCCTCCCACACATATGGATTATTGTAGGTTAAGAATCCAATAGGAAGAGTGTAGTTGTTCTTGTATATGAATTCGCCATCGCTGCCTGTGTAGTAGGAGCGAAGCGGGCTTTCTGCAAGTATACGGTTAGATATAGCATATTTGACAGAAAAGAGGCTTTCAGTAACAAGGGTTGCACCAGTATATTTGTAAGCGTTAAAGGAATGCTCAAAGCCAAGCTTACCTAAGAATTCTTCCATAGCACCATTCGAGGTTGATGAGAACGTTGACATGCTGTGATAGTTATGCCATGCTCCATCGTTATTAGAACGGCTGCCAAACTTTTTATCCATACGGTAAAAGGAAGTGTCAGCTTCAGAAACAGTTTCTGTTACGGTCTTAACAGCATCATAGTCTAACAGGTAGGAAGAACGGCTGGTTGTTCCAAGACCTGTGGAATCCATATTAATAGTACATTCTATTATTGCCAATGAGAATGTGATAAATAGCACAATAGGAAGCCTGAAGCTGTGGCGCTGGTGTATAACCATCAAAAGAGCGTATACAAGTATAAAGGCACCACTTATATATACTATATTAAAGTTGTAGGTTTCATCTGTAGTAAATACCTGTTCTATGAACAGCAAAAGTCCAACAGCAATCCATACTGCACCACCTAACTGCCTTGTAGTCATGCTTTTTAAATGACTGAAGGCTTCATAACACATAGTGAGCAGGAAGAATATATATATAAAGGACTGTCTGCAAGGCAGGCTGTTAGGAAAGTGGAAGCCATGCCATATAAAGTTAGGTATGTTAAGGTTAAAGGCGGTTAAGAAAACAAGTATAAGCGCAGACTTGCCAATCTTTTCACGTAAATCCACTTTTTTATCCATAATATAAAGTGGAAAGAGTAAAAGTACTGCAACTCCGCAATATATATTAGGATAATGTTCAAGACCGAGGTGGACAGGAACATCTATAAGGTGTCTTGTAACCATATTAAGTATACTGAAATATGAAGACAGCTTTGAAGGAAAATCTATGTTGTTGGAAGCTGAAAGTGTGAATGCATAAAACTCTGGAAGCAGCAGGCAGGCAGCAAGTCCACCGGCAAGAAGTGAGTATATCGCAAAGTTTATGCATTTCTTAAGGTATATAACAGGCCTTCTGGTTCCCTTATAAGCTGTCATAAGAACGATAAAGTACAGGACAACTGATATACATACCATAATAGATATATAGTAGTTGGTATATATGCATAATCCAAGTGTTATACAGTATAAAAAGCAGCGGTTTTCATTAACAAGACGTTCAAGTCCAAGCATTATAAGTGGAAGAAGCATAAGGCAGTCAAGCCACATGATATTCCAGCTATAAGCGGCAACAAAGCCTGAAAGTGCATAAAACATTCCAAAGAGAGCGATGCTTATGCGTCTGTTTTTAAAGTGCTGTGATATATAGTAGGTAAATGTTACGCTGCTAAGTGACAGCTTTAGGATAATGATTGCATTCATTATCTCAATCATATATTTTTGTGGAAAGAGAACTATAAACCAGTTAGAAGGGCTGGCAAGATAGTATGCATATAATGCTGTAAAGTTAGTACCCATTCCAATATCCCAGCTATAGGTAAGGCTTTCGCCGTGACGCAGCTTATTCCATAATTCAGAGAAAAAAGGTGCATACTGATGGTACATATCAGAACGAAGATAACAGTTATTGCCGAAGGGATAGATTTCTCGTGCGATATATAAAGCAAGCATTACTATCAGCGGAATGATAAAGGCTATAATATAAGCAATACCTCCACTTGGTATATTGCTGCTTGTCTTGTCAAATAGCTGCAGGTGTATTCTTTTAGAAGAAGTATTCTTTCTGGCAGCGGTATTATTGGTAGCTTTAAGGTTTGCAGCGGTAGTCTGGGCTGCAGGATTATGGTTAATAGAATTCAAAACGATACCCCCTGATTAGTCATTATTTTTATTTTACCAAAATATAAAAATACTGTAAACCGTAATATCTTAAAGGTTGTACTTGTATTATTATATTTTATTAGGTAAAATAAACGTGTATGCGGAGGGACCTTATATTAAGTTATAAGGAGTATACAATGAATATAATTAAATTATACAAAAAGAATAGTGCGTATATAAAGTGTGCCATAGTAGTTATTATTATACTGATAACCGGCATTGCATATAGTGTGGAAAGGCAGGGACAGTATTCCAATAAGGATAAAGGGTATTCTTTAGAGAGCAGGGACACATCTGATATGGCTGGCATAATCACTAAGGCTGATGCAGCTATGGATGTGACACAGGAGTCTTACTCAGATGGAACCTCAGTTAGTAATACAGCCGTTAATACAGCCGGCAATACAGCCTCCAAAGGTGATTGCATATATGTGTATGTGTTTGGTGAGGTTGAGAATCCTGGCGTGGTAGAATGTGCAAGGGATTCAAGAGTATATGAAGTAGTTGAGCTGTGTGGAGGTTATACTGACAGGGCTGATAGAAGCAGAGTCAATCCTGTGTTAAAGATATCAGATGGGGATAAGATATATATTCCTTATGAAGGTGAGGAATATACATCAGGATATGAGGAAGCATATGTGTCTGGTGTATCGGCACAGGAAGCCTCTATGACTGCTGCTTCTGGCAGGATTAATATTAATTCTGCTACTAAAGAGCAGCTTGTTACACTTCCTGGTATAGGGGATG
>CAKRKK010000083.1 GCA_934358235.1 uncultured Lachnospira sp. | reverse complement strand
GAAGTATGCCTATGAAAATCTGGATATAAAAGGCTATGACAGAAGCTTTAAGATACATACTATATATAAGCATGCAGATACCTTAATAGAATCGCACTCCAGAATAATAAAGGCAGCTTCAACTATGTATAACTCTACCCTGGTCAGAAGAACAGAAAGTGATGAACAGTGGTATAATTCGGTGGGGAGCAAGGATATAAGCAGACTTAAGGAATATACTAATGACCAGTGCATACAGACATGGCGTATAGAGAGTGACGGAAGTATAGTAAGACAATAAAGGTGCTTGTCAAAAGCATTTACAAATGAAGGAAAATATTTTATAATTGAATACAAATTTTTTATTATATTTTGGATATAATTGCCATTATGGAAAGGATTGCAGTATGGAAAAGATTAAAATGACAACACCACTTGTAGAGATGGATGGAGATGAGATGACAAGGGTGTTATGGAAACTCATAAAGGATGAATTATTACTTCCTTATGTGGAGCTTAACACAGAGTATTATGATCTTGGATTAGTACATCGTAATGAGACTAATGATCAGGTTACAATAGATTCAGCAGAGGCAACTAAGAAGTATGGTGTTGCAGTAAAGTGTGCTACAATCACACCTAATGCAGCCAGAGTAAAGGAATATGATCTTAAGGAAATGTATAAGAGCCCTAACGGAACTATAAGAGCTATTCTTGATGGTACAGTTTTCAGAGCCCCTATCATAGTTAATGGTATTGAGCCTTATGTTAAGACATGGAAGAAGCCTATAACTATTGCAAGACATGCATATGGCGATGTATATAAGGCATCAGAAATGAAGATTCCTGCAGCAGGTAAGGCAGAGCTTGTATACACAGATGAGCAGGGTAATGAATCAAGAGAATTAATCCATAACTTTAAGGGCGCTGGTATAATACAGGGAATGCATAATCTTAATGATTCAATAGAGAACTTTGCAAGAAGCTGTTTTAATTTTGCACTTGAAACAAAGCAGGATTTATGGTTTGCAACTAAGGATACTATTTCTAAGAAGTATGATCATACCTTTAAGGATATATTCCAGGATATATATGATAAGGATTATGCGGACAAGTTTAAGAAAGCTGGTATAGAATACTTCTATACATTAATAGATGATGCAGTAGCAAGAGTTATACGTTCAGAGGGTGGATATATCTGGGCATGCAAGAACTATGACGGAGATGTTATGTCAGATATGGTAGCAACAGCCTTCGGTTCATTATCTATGATGACTTCTGTATTAGTATCACCTCAGGGATATTATGAGTATGAAGCAGCACACGGTACAGTACAGAGACATTATTATAAGCACCTTAAGGGAGAGGAAACATCTACTAATCCAATCGCAACTATATTTGCATGGACAGGAGCTTTAAGAAAGAGAGGAGAGCTTGATTCGATTCCAGAACTTAGCAGCTTTGCAGATACACTTGAAAAGGCCTGCATTAAAACAGTAGAGGCTGGTAAGATGACAAAGGATCTTGCACTTATTACAACACTTAATAATCCAGTAACACTTAATACACAGGATTTCATAAAAGCAGTAAGAGAAACTCTTGATTCACTTATGTAAATCAATAAGCTGGATGCAGGAGCATGTATACTGTGTATAGCAGTATAGTGCTGTATATTTAACGCTCCAGCGTTTACCGCTGGAGCGAAATTGCGCTGTCAGACTATAAGATATAAAGCTATAGAACAGGAGGAGTGTTGATGAAGTTTAAGTTTGAATTAAAAGATCTTTTCAAGCTTCCAAATATATTATGTTATATCAGAATTGCAATGGTTCCATTGTTTTTATATCTATACTTTACAGCGGTTGAGCCAAAGGATTATTATGTTGCCACGTTTGTAGTATTACTTTCGGGGATAACAGATTTTTTAGATGGGCAGATAGCAAGAAGATGTAATATGATAACAGATTTAGGTAAGGTTATAGATCCGGTGGCGGATAAGCTTATGCAGTTTGCGATGCTGGCTGCGTTGACCTTGAATATAAGATATATGTATATACTTGCAATATATCTTGTTGTAAAAGAAGTGATTATGGCTGTTGTTGGCTTAGGCGTAATAAGAAAGGCCGGAAAAAGACTCAATGGCGCAAAGTGGTATGGAAAGGTATGTACGGCAGTATTATATGTATGTATGCTTGCATTAGTTGCTTTTCCACATATGTTAAGAATATATCAGGTGATTATTATGATTATATGCGCAATAGTGCTTACCTTGGCATTCTTTATGTATATAAGATTATATACTATTATGCTAAGAGATAGTCATCTGGGTAATAATAGTAAAGCATTGTATTGATTAAAGGGGTATTATGCATAGTATATTGTTGAATTATACATTTAGAGGAATGAATATTAATCAGTTGGCAATCTGGTTTTTTATATATAGTTTTTTTGGCTGGGCAATGGAATGCGTTGTTATAAGAAAGCAGCTTGGATATTGGGAAAACAGAGGCTTTGCCAAGCTTCCATTCTGTGTTATATATGGATTCGGTACATTTATAGCTTTTAGTATATTTGCACCTATACAGAATAATTATGTTGCATTATATGTGTTAGGAGCAATATGTGCCACAATATTTGAGTATATGACAGCACAGCTTATGTTAAAGCTTTTTGGTGAGGTGTGGTGGAATTATGACCACCTGCGGTTTAACTATAAGGGAATAATATGTCTGCAGAGTACAATAGGCTGGGGCATTCTGGCAGTACTTATATTCGGTGTGTTTAACAGGTTTGTTGAACAGGCGGTGTTTGCAATGGATATGCGTGTTGTAAAGGTGTTATCGGTAGTTCTGGTAGTATCGTATGTACTGGATTTTTCATATCATTTTGCTAAAAGACTTACTGGAAGAAAAATGGGTGAAGCAGTCAGGGCAGCAGCAAAGGAAAGCAGGCTGATAAACATATTTCATAAGTAGATTTGGAGAGGTTAATGTTAAAAAGTCTTAAAAATAATTTGTGGCTTTTAAAACAAAGCAAGCGGCATATATTATTGTTTGAGTGCGCATATAAGCTTCTTGCGGTTGCAATATTTTATCCTGCTGTCACAGGTGTCATACGGTTATGTATGAAGATATCAGGAATCAATTATCTTACAAATGAATATATAGGAAAAGCACTTATGAATCCTGTCATAGACTTATTCTGCCTGATTGGGATAATCGGGATAGTTGCTTACTGTATATTCGAAATGGCATATCTTGCAGTATGTTTTGAAACTAGAAGAAAAGGTATACATGCATCTATCATAGATAATATATACAATGCCTTTCTGCAGCTAAAGAAGCTGATAAGAATTCAAAGCATACCGCTTTTTTTGTTTTTCCTTATATCAATAATATTTATAAATGTTACTGTTATAGGAAATCTTGTGTTTACAGAAACAATCGGTAATCTTATAGAAGGGGTTGTAAGACATAAGGGATATATTATATATGTTCCTGTAATACTTACCGGTGTATTCATATATTACTGGGTTATAAGAGGAATATTCGCATTCAATATTTATATTACAGAGGGAAAGAGCTTTGGAGAGTCATATAAAAGAAGTTCGGTTCTGGTCAGAAAAAATGTATTAAAAATAATAGGTACGGTTGCGTTATATAACATTGTTTTGTTACTGGTGATATATATGTTTTATGTGGTTATATCGCTTATACTTATCGCAGGTGTTAAGCTGTTAGATATAGCATATTTGGGAAGTGCCGTATATTTATCAGTGCTTAGTACCATAAGAACCATAGTCAGATTATTTCTTGTATTTATATCTATACCATGTTCATTCTCTATGATATCATATATGTATTATAAGTATGAAAAGCAATCAGAGATAAGCTTTGAATTCGTTGATATAGATGAAGGAAGTGCAAGAATAAACAGGATAATATATTCATTAGTACTTCTGTTGTCAATAGTTCTTGATGTGTTATATGTGGTGTATACATTCAATAGTAATCCTTTTGAAAGGGTGGCTATATTCCATGATACGCAGATTACTGCCCACAGGGGAGCCTCTAAGGAGGCACCGGAGAATACAATGGCTGCATTTCAGAAAGCTATTGATGATATGGCGGATTGTATAGAGCTTGATGTCCAGATGACAAGAGATGGCTATATAGTTGTCATGCACGATACATCAACGTACAGGACAACAGGTGTTGCAGGGAATATAACAGATATGACCTATGAGGAAGTAAAGAAGCTTGATGCAGGATATTGGTTTTCAGAAAAATATGTTGGTGAAGGTGTTCCGCTGTTTGAGGATGTGCTTAAATTAGCAAAGGGCAGAATTAAGTTAAATGTAGAGATAAAGTCATCTGCAGATAGCAGTATTGTAGCCCAAAAGGTAGTAGCACTTATCCAGCAGTATTCTATGGAGAGGGAGTGTGTCATAACCTCTTTTGATTATAATGCATTATTAGCGGTTAAAGATATTACACAGGATATACAGACTGGCTATATATTATCAGTTGCATATGGAAAGTTTTATCAAAATGATGGTGTTGATTTCTTTAGTGTTAATGCCTCATTTCTTACCAAAAGAGTAGTAGATGCTATTCATAACACAGGTAAGCAGGTGTATGCGTGGACTGTAAACAACGATACATCCATAAAGAATCTTGCAAATAAAGGAATAGATAACATAATAACAGATGTTCCGGTTACGGCAAGAGAGGTTGTATACTCGAGAGAAACAAGTGAAACAATAACTAACATGATTAAATATGTATTTAACAGATAGCAGGGATATTACAGAACTGGAGGTGTAATGTATGCTAAGGGGAATAGGTACATCTAAAGGAATAGGTATAGGAAAGGCACTTGTGTTAAAGAATACAGAGTGTGAGATCAAGCTGCGGGAGGTTGATGATACAGAGGCTGAAATTGCCAGATTCAGGGCAGGTATAGACATATTTATTAAAGAAACAGATGAGCTTATTAATAAGCTTTCCGCAAAGCTTAAGGGTGACGATACGAATGCTCTTGTGTTAAAGAATCAGGAATATCTGGTGAAGGATATACAGCTTACATCACAGGTTGAGAAAATAATAAGGGAGAGCAGAAGGAATGCAGAGGCTGCTCTTTATGAAACGTGTGAATCGTTAAAGCAGTTGTTTCTTAGTATAGATAACGAGGCTGTAGCACAGCGAGTTACTGATATAGAAGATATGAGAGAAAGGCTCACAGCCATATTGCTGGGCGTTAAGAGGGTTGACCTTACACAGCTTCCAGCTAATACCATTATTATAGCAGATGAGATACATCCTTCCATGACTGCCAATATGGATACAGAGCATATTGCAGGAATCGTATCAGAGAAGGGTGGAGATACCTCGCATGCCTCTATATTAGCTAGGGCGCTGGAAATACCTGCAGTATTAAGCGTTAAAGGAATATGCAGCCAGGTTGAGGATGGTCAGGATATTATTGTGGATGGCGCTTATGGTGAAGTGTTTACATCCCCTAGCACTATTACAACCAGAATATACACCAAGAAGAAAAAGCTGTATGATGAAAGTGTTATAGAGCTTAAGAAATACATTAATAAACAAACCGTGACAAAGGATGGCAGACGGGTTATGCTGGCTGCTAATATAGGTAATGCACTAGAAGCTGCTAAAGCGGTAAATGATGGTGCAGAGGGTGTCGGATTATTCAGAACAGAATTCCTGTTTATGAATGGCAGTAAGCTGCCAACAGAGGAAGAACAGTTTACAGAATATAAGAAGGCGGCTGTTTTACTTGATGGAAGAGAGCTTACAATAAGGACACTTGATATAGGCGGAGATAAGGATATACCTTATATGGGCTTGTCAAAGGAGACGAATCCATTCTTAGGATATAGAGCTATAAGATTCTGTCTCGACAGGGTGGATGTATTCACAACGCAATTACGTGCGATAATGAGGGCAAGTGCTTATGGTAATATAAGAATTATGATACCGATGATAACTTCGGCTTCTGAGATATCGGCTGTAAAGAGTATTATTGCAGGTATATGTAAGGATCTTGATAAGAAGGACATCAAGTACGATCCGGATATCAGACTTGGCATTATGGTGGAAACACCTGCAGCAGCTATAATGGCAGATGTGCTTGCAAAAGAGGTTGATTTCTTTTCAATAGGAACTAATGACCTGACACAGTATATGCTTGCAGTAGACCGTGGCAATGAAAATGTTTCATATCTGTACTCAGCACTTAATCCGGCAGTATTAAGAAGTATTAAAAGAATAATAGAGTGTGCACATAGTGCAGGAATAGAGGTAGGAATGTGCGGGGAGGCGGCAGCAGATGAACGTATGCTTCCGTTGCTGCTTGCATACGGGCTTGACGAATTCTCAGTATCCGTAAGCCGCGTTCTTGAAGTAAGAAAGAATATAGCATCGTGGAATCTTAAGGAAGCGAAGGATGTGGCAGAAAGCATATCAGGGTATTCAGATGAAAAAGAGGTTTCTAATTACCTGAGTGATTATATAGCTTCAAGACAGCGTGAATCAGATGATATTAAGTATGATGGAAATAATTAAAAGAATAGTTAAAAGAATAGTTAAACAAAAAGAGAGGAATATATGGCAATATATGTAACAGATGAAGAGCAGGAGAAGGTTATACTTGTAGGCGTGGAGCTTGATCCTGCAGATGATTGTGAAAAGTCTCTTGAGGAGCTTTCAGAGCTGGCAAAGACAGCGGGTGCCATCACAGTAGGAAGGATGCTTCAGCCAAGAGACAGTTTTCATCCAGCAACCTATATAGGAAAGGGAAAGCTTGAAGAACTAAGGCTTATGATAGATGAGCTTGGAGCAACTGGTATTATATGTGATGATGAATTATCACCAGCACAGTTAAGAAACCTGGAGGATGTGCTTGATACAAAGATAATGGATAGAACTATGGTTATACTTGATATATTTGCGGCAAGAGCCTCCTCAAGCGAAGGTAAAATACAGGTTGAGATGGCACAGCTAAAGTACAGGTCAACCAGGCTTGCAGGTCTTGGAACAACACTTTCAAGGCTTGGAGGCGGTATTGGAACAAGAGGCCCCGGAGAGAAAAAGATAGAAACAGACAGAAGAATAATACGAGACAGAATATCGCATTTATCTGCACAGCTTAAGGAAATAAAAAGTCATCGGGATATACAAAGGCAGAACAGGGAAAGCAGCTCAACGCCGGTAGCAGCCATAGTAGGCTATACTAATGCAGGTAAGTCTACACTTCTTAACAGACTCACAGATGCGGGAGTGCTCTCAGAGGATAAGCTGTTTGCAACGCTGGATCCGACTACAAGGGCATTGCAGTTGCCTAATGGTGAAAAGGTGCTTATGACAGATACGGTCGGATTTATAAGAAAGCTCCCTCATAATCTTATAGAGGCATTCAGAAGTACGCTTGAAGAGGCAAAGTATGCAGACATGATTATTCATGTTGTTGACAGCTTTAATCCTGACTATGAAAGACATATGGCAACAGTATATGACACACTTAAGCAGTTAGATGTGAAGGATAAGCCTGTAATCACACTTTTTAATAAATGTGATGAATTCGGGGAAATCCCCATACTTAAGGATAAAAGGGCTGATTATGTTGAAAATATATCAGCAAGGACAGGTATGGGTATAGATAACTTCCTTATGGATGTACAGGATGTTATTCTTAAGAGCAGAATACAGATAGAGAGAGTATTTCCATATAGTGATGCTGGTAAAATACAGCTTATAAGAGAGTATGGACAGCTTGAAAGTGAAGAATATACTCAGGAGGGTATTAAAGTTAAAGGTTATGTACCGGCATGGGTTGGCGGAAAGCTGTAATACAGGAAAGAGGATTGATATGAATATAATAGCACTTGCAGATAAGAACTGGGCGATTGGTAATAATGGAAGACTTCTTGTGGATATCCCGGAGGATAAGAAGCTGTTTCGTGGAGAAACATATGGAAAGGTTGTAGTTATGGGAAGAAAGACCTATGAAGGGCTTCCTAACCAGTCAGCACTTGAGGGCAGAAAGAACATAGTACTGACTAATAACCTGAATTATAAAGCTAAGGATGTGCTTATATGCCATAGTGTTCAAGAGGTGCTGGAACAGCTTAAAAGCTATGACAGTAAGGATGTCTATATAATAGGTGGCGGACAGATATATGAACAGTTCCTTCCATATTGTGATACAGCACATATAACAAGAGTAGATTATAAGTATCAGGCAGACACATATATCACAGATTTTGATAAGCTTGATGGCTGGAGGGTTACGGCCAGAAGTGAAGAACATACTTACTTTGACATATGCTATGAATTCGTCTGCTATCAGAAGGAAAAGTAAGTGGTAAGTGAGTGATATACAGGATAATGCGTGGACAGATGCGTTGGTGTGCAGAAGCATATCCTTATCTGTGCGATATATGACCGGAAGAGAGGATTAGCATGAATAAAAAAATGTGGAAAATAAGGCGTATAATTACAGTTGTGCTTATGGCTGCCATAATTGCCGGGCTGACTGCGTGGTATGGAATTCCACACCTATATGCATCACAGGAGGAGAAGACACTAAGAGTTATTCAACAGTCACAGAAGATACTTGAAGGCATTATAGAGAATTATATTGACAAAATAAGCCAGCTTGATCCTATGGGAAATCATACATATGAAGGTGCGATAACCGTATCGGAGTGTGTTTATGATGGCGTGGATTACAGACCAGATGCATATAATAGAAGTCAGAAATATAGCATAGTTACTACAAATAATAATATAGTACTGGACATGCCTAAGGTCAAAGATGGCACACTGGTAGTAGATAAGAATGATATACTAAAATATGGTCTTGCCAAAATTGACTCCAGCCAGACAGAGCCGATATTAAAGGCGGCTCTGACACACGTTATGGAAGGGTATAAAGTAGCTGTTAAGGATAGTGCAACTATAAGCGATAAAGCATTAATAGCTGGGTTTAATACATTTGTCGAAGAAATGTATAAGGATCCGGTTATTCTTCCATACATTTCCCTGTTTAATGTTCATGGAATAACCGCAGATAAGATGAAGAGCAGGTTTAGTGAATATGCTAAGGGTGTGTATACAACATATAATATAAGCATGGATAGTCAGGACAGACTGACAGGAATAGAGCTTGTGTTCAACCGGATAGGTGCTGATGCCAATGATGCTGGTGATTATCAGGAAAGTAATAATAATAAACAGCAGATAGGTAATATTAGTATAAGCTTTACAGGTGAAGACAAGCTATATGATAGTATGCAGATTATGGTAACAACAGCAGTTATAAATAACAATTATGTGAATGTAAACATGCAGTTAGATATGAAGGATATGAATAATATAAAGTATGGTATAGCGGCGGATATAAGTTATAGAAGCCATAGTCTTAAGCTTGAGGCGGATGGTGATATAAGAAAGAGCTGATGCTGTAATGCGTTGATAATTATAATATTTTCCCGGACAGATAAGGCTATTAATAATCTGTCCGGGAATTTTTGTTAGCATTTGCCAACATATAAATCAGCATATAAATTAATATAAAATTCAATATATAAATAAAAGTCAGAGAAATGTAACCTTATGAAATAAAATCGTACTATATATGTGAAAGCTTTCAAAAATCAGAATTAA
>CAKRKK010000082.1 GCA_934358235.1 uncultured Lachnospira sp. | reverse complement strand
TTTTCAATGATATTCTAATAATTTCCTAATAATTTAATAGATTTAGCCTCCTCCTGTATTCCTCTTAATGCATTCATAACTCTTGGATCATCTATATTTCCCTCAAAGTCAACGAAGAACTTATAATCCCATTGCTTTGACTCACTAGGTCTTGACTCTATCTTATACATATTAAGCCCATTATATATAATATGGCTTAACAGATTATATAATGTACCAGCCTCATTCGCTGTTTCAAACACAATACTTGTCTTATTTGCATTTTTAAGGAATCTACGTGAATTAGTTATTATAACGAACTTCGTTGTGTTGTTAGAAAGGTCCGCAATACCTGTCTTAAGCACACTAAGACCATATATCTGTGCTGCCTTTTTACTTGATATGGCAACGTGTGTTTTATCGTTCTCGCTAAGAAGCATCTTTGCAGCCATAGCTGTATTGGCCTGGTTAATTCTCTGCCAGTCCTTATGTGTATTAAGGAACTTATCACACTGCATAATTCCCTGTGGATGTGAATAAACAGTTGTAACCTTATCAATATCTGCACCCGGAAGTCCAACGAGAACGTGGTCTATATTAACAAATGTTTCTGCTATAATGTAGTTATCATATTCCTGAAGCAGATCATATACGCCTACCACACTACCAGTTGTTGAATTCTCTATAGGAAGGACACCATAATCTGCCTCTTTATTCTTAACCGCATCCATAACATCACGCCATGTAGGTACTGCATAATTATCACAGTCATCACCGAAGAAGTTACATGCAGCTTCCTGTGTATAAGCTCCTGGAATTCCCTGGTATACTATCTTTACTCCATCCTTTTTTATCTCGTCAATTGCCTCATAAGGCTCCCTTAAGGTCTGTCCCATAGCCTCTAACAACTGATATTGTCCTTTTCTTGAGTTTGCCATTATCTGTGCGAATAAATCATCTATCGCATGAATATTTTCCTTATTCCTAACGAGTCTGGTAACTGATTCAAGCTTAGCCTTTTCTCTTTCTGTATCAAGTACCTTCTTGCCTGTCTGTATCTTGTACTCTGCGACCTCCTTTGTAAGCTTCATTCTCTGTTCAAAAAGCTCTACAAGCTGCTTATCTATCCCATCTATTTCGTTTCTTATCTCACCTAAATCCAGCATACTTAATCTCCATTTCCACACACGCTTATTCATGTATAACATTTATGTATATTTTTCACTATATTTATCACTTTAAATTGATAAAACCATTGCTATTGTATCATATTTTTTGTAATATGTAATTAAATATTTTATTTTGTATGATATGTAGATAGAATGGTAACTGACCTTACATGGTTACTGCCTTGCAAAGCATTTTCACACATTAAATATATAACATTTTATTGGAGGTGCTTATGAAAAAAGTAATAACAGCTATTGTAATATTGCTTGCTGTAACTGGCATAGGACTAGGTGGCTTTATGTACTACCGTAACAGCAAAACAGTTTTAAACAACGAAAGTGCTGTCGGCAACACATCCGGCAACCTTATTAATGGAGGATTATTCTGTGAATATGATGGGAAAATATATTTTGCCAACCCTAATGACAGCAACAGGCTGTATGTTATGAATTCCGACTGTACTAACATCAAAAAGCTGAACGAAGATAGTGTTGCATCTCTTAATGTATGTGGTAATTACATATATTACGTTAAGAATAATTTCAACAGCAGCACAATCGGTATGGTATTCCGCGGACAGTTATTTGGATTATACAGATGCAACCTTGATGGAAGCAACCAATGTATACTTTACAACGACCGTTCAGGTTCCGCTGCCCTTAGTGGTAATACTGTATATTACCAGCACTACGATGATAAAACTGCATTAACGTTTTATAAAGTAGGTATAGATGGAAAGAAAGAGACAAAGCTTAGTGATACACCTTATCTTCCTGCCAGCGTATCTGGTGGCAGGTTATATTTTTCAGATCCAGAGAATAAGCATAATATACTGACTATGGATACTAAAACCAACAGTTTATCTGTTTTCTACGATTGTAATTCATATCTTGCAACTATGGTTAACGGATATGCTTACTATATTGATTTATCCAAGAATTATTCTCTTGTAAGGCTTAACAGCTCTAACAAAACTCTGGAGCTGTTATACGCTCCTGAATCAGGTAAGGTTATCAATTATAATGTATATGGCAATAAACTATTCTTTCAGGTTGAGGGTGGAGATTACGCAGGTCTTTACCGTATGAATACTGATGGCACACAGGTCGAATATGTTGCAGTTGGTGAGATATCAGGCATCCATTGTACTGAAAGATACACCTTCTTTTCTTACTATACCGACCAGACCTCCTTATACAGAGTTCCTACCGTAAGCCCAATCACAAGTGTGGAAGAGGTTACTATACAATAAATACATAAAACACCCGCTATTTCTTCAGCTTTGTTATCATTCTAAAGAAATAGCGGGTATTTTTATGCTTCTATATATAAATATACATTAATCTGGATATTCTGAGGTTATTCCGAAATATTCTTCTAAAGATATCCAGTCTCCGTTGTTATATAGCTTTGTGGCAAGCTCTGTTCCAACATATCTTAAATGCCATGATTCATACTGATAACCTGTATATGCATCCTTACCCTTTGGAAATCTTATGCAGAAACCATACTTATAACAGTTATTATTAACCCACTTTCCTTCACTTGTGTACTGGAAGCTGTCCTCTATTGAGTTAAGGTCAAAGCATAGGCCTGTCTGATGTTCAGAGTTACCCGGTCTTGAAGAATATGTATCTGCTGCTGCCTTTCCATCCTTTGCAACATATCTGTTATACAACGATACCTGATAATCATATGAACGGTATCCACTCGCTATATATATATTAAGTCCGTTAGCTGTTGCATCTGCCTGCATTTTTCTGAACGCAGCCATAAGATCCTTATCAAGACTCTTATTACTTCTTGCTTCTGTAACAGGTGTTTCTGGATTTTCTGGTATAAATGTACTAGGAAGAGCGTATGTCTTATTAGCCATTAAATATCCATCTATATAAGTTGCTCCATTTTTTGTCTGTATATCAAAGCCCTTTGATGTCTTAGTGGCATTTCCAGCCCCTGAGCTTTCCTGCTGTATATTCCCCGTAGTCTTTTCTTCCTTTGCCACGGCTGTTGTTCCATCCTGCACCTGTGTTGCTGCCATACTTCCACTATCCGTACTGACTGTGCTATTCACCTCTTTCGTTGTTTCATTTACCACACCGCTGTTATCTGTTTTGCTGGCAGTTTTTTTCCTGTCTGAACAACCCTTAACTAAAAATGCAATAACCACCGCTATTACAATAACGACTATAACTGATACCATCTGTATTAATCTCCGTCTTTTTTCCCGCTCTTTTCTTGATAATCTTCTTCTGCTCATCTTATATTTCTCCTTGTGCTTATTTTATTGCATTACTCTTTTCGTGTTGCTTTTATTATTTATCTGACATCTTATGATGTGAGTGTCAAAAGTGAATTTCCACCACTTATGTATTAACAATCATAATTATAAGGGGGCCTCTACCTTAAAATCACTTGCTATTATCACATTCTTTATTCCCTGCAGTTGTTTATCCTCACACTTTTTAATAAGGCTTACCAGACCTTTTGTAATAAGCCAGGCCCCATATTTATTAAAATGTGTATCTTCCGATATAGTATCTGGTTTATTATATTCCTTTATAAAATCGTCAGGCCATATTCCTTTATTAATTCCCTGCTTGATAGATGTATATTTATGGATATCTGCACGCCCTATTGACTCAAACAGCTCAACCGAATATGAAAATAAATCCAGCACTACTGTATGGGTTTCTTCACCTATCTGCTTCATTGCCCTTATATAGGAAAAGTTATTTCCTCCATGCAGCCCGCTTCCATCCTTAATTCTTCCTGCTTCTGTAAACTGTGTACGAGCAGGTGCCGTTATAAGCACTGGTGTTGCCCCATGCTCCCTTGCCATATCAATATATTGCTTTATAAACCACTTATAGCTCCCTTTTTTTGCATTCTTTGAATATGGATAATATCCATCGTGCGGATAAGAGTTATTAACAGCTCTTACACTTTTTATAACAGCTTCCTTATCTGTTATTGATGAATCCTTCATAAGTGCTTCCATATATTCCTCAGGTATGTAATCCTTTGACACCATCTTACCTGGAATTACCGGAAATCGCCCATTCTCATCCGGCTCTCCAAGCTCAACAAGTCTGTTAAACATCGTTTTATATTCTTTGGAAGCATCATCATTATGGCAGAACTCTATAAGAAGATAATCCCCCTCCTTTATGTTCCTCTCAAGCTCATCGAATCTGCCTTCATTAATAAACAGCCTGGAACTTCTGCCACCCTTGGCATAATTCATAACGTGGGCAGCTTTATTAACATAATATGGAAGATATTGTCCCCATCCTGCTATAAACTCTTCATCTGTGTAATCCTGAACTATTGAATCTCCTGCAAGATATATATTCATAATACTCTCCATTCCTGTACTTTATATTTATAATTAATTATTACCTACAAGATTTTATCACACTTACATCAAAAACGCCATTATAAACTCTCCCCAATATTTATTTCTAATACTTATTCCTAATATTTAAGAATCCAGGCATACAATACTTATCCGGATTACACTCCGAATAAAATATCATATACCTGGATATACTAACTTTATTTAATTGTTATATTAACTACTCTTCATCCTTCTTGTATTTCTTTTTACCTGACAATGCAAGACCTGCTCCAAGCGCTGATAATGCAGCACTTATTGTATACCATAATGTTCTTGTGCTGTCTGAGGTTTTAACGCTGCTTTCATCTGTGTCTGCTGCCTCCTCCTGTTCACTAACATTTTCTGAAGCCTCTGAATCTGGCGCTGGTGCTGGCTCCGGTGCCGGTGTTGGCTCTGGCGCTGGCGCTGGTGCTGGCTCCGGTGCCGGTGCTGGCGTTGGCTCCGGTGTTGGCGTTGGCTCTGGCGTTGGCTCTGGCGTTGGTGTTGGCTCCGGTGTTGGTGCTGGCTCCGGTGTTGGCGTTGGCTCTGGCGTTGGCGTTGGCTCTGGCGTTGGTGTTGGCGTTGGTGTTGGCTCTGGTGTAGCCTGTTCAAGCTTATTAATAGCTGCTGTTATGCTTTCCGCAAGTTTATCAGCCTCTTCCTGTGATACAACCTCCCTGTCAACTGACTTAGCCGCAGCAAGTGCTTTATTAACTTCACTAAAGTCCTTATAATCTGCTGCATTTAAAGCCTCAGCCTTCCTTATTGCTTCATCAAGTACTGTAAAATCAGTCTTTTCTGCATTCTCTGTTCCATAATTCTTAGCTGCTTCCACATAATAGCTTTCAGCATTCCAAGGTGTATTAAACGCAGCTCCTTCTCCTGATTCTCTTGCAAACACTCCATTAACCGTAAGCTTTTCGCCTTCCGCCTTACTTAACTGGCGTCTGTTTGCATTTACCGCAAAGCCCCTGCCATATGACTGATATTCATAGAACTGTGCTGATTCATGATTATTAACACCCATATTATCATAACCTTTTGTCTTAATATGGCTGTCCATATAGCAGTTAACATAAGTTACACAGGCATTAGCTCTCCATGGTCTTCCAAGTGCCACACTATTGTCTTTAATACTGTTATCCTTCTTTAATAATCTTGAATTAATAAATACATAACCTGTTGCTCTTGTACTGTCTGTACTTGCTGCTGTTACGTAGCCGTCTCTGTTTGCAACTATATCACAATCATCAAATACAGCCTGTGCGCTGCCAAATATCCAGTCTACACAGCCTTCTATATAACAGTTCTTAAAGTACTGACGTTTACCACCATCTGCCTGTAATGTATCCTGCCAGCCTGTAATCCTAACATTATTAAACATAAGCTGGTCTGCTTTTGTAAGAAGTGCAACTGCCATTTTTCCATCTATTGTTTCATTAAGATAGTCAAAGGTATTGGCTACTGTTATATTCTCTAAGGTTACATTATTGGCTTTATAATCTATAGTTAATGAAGCACTTCCAGCTGTACCATATGGCTTGCCTTCTGCTGGATTCGTATTTCCTGCCGCAGCGTCATATTCAAGTACTGTCTTCTGGCTGTCCTCACCTATAATAGTAATATATGGTGTTTTTATATTAAGCTTTTCGTGATATTTTCCATTCTTTACATATATAACTACCTGTTCCTTATTATTCTCTGGCACAGAAGCTATCGCATCTGCTATAGTTGAATAAACTGGTTTTTCAGATACATCTGCTGCCACAGCCTGAGCCATTACCTGTGTCTGCTCACTCTTTGCTGCATTTGCATCTACAACAATATCATACTTATCAAGCTTTACGAAATTGAATTTCTTATATGTCTTTACTCCACTCTCATCTGTAAATTCAATCTTAACCTCATTCCTGCCTGACTTAAGTGGAATATTAACAGATATTTCCTCACCTGCAGATGTCATACCTGACTTCAGCTTATCATTACCTGTTGTAACAACATAGCTTCCTGCCTTATCATATGACCACTTAACATATGCATCTTTATCTGTAAGCGTATCGTTAGATTTATCGATAACATTTATAATAGCTGCCTCAGAACCAAACATATACTCACCTGTATGTCCTTTTGTAGCCATAATTGAAACTGCTTCTGATGGATTACTTTCATTATCAGTACCTACTGCAGACACCTTATAATAATAAGGCACTTCATTCTGTGCTGTATTATCTGTATAAGTTTTCTGTGTAGAAGTTCCTATCTGCGTATATCCTTCATTCCTGCTTTCAGAACGGTATATCCTATAGCTTACTGCCTCTGGTATCGCATTCCAGGTAATAGTATTAGAAGCATCACCTGATGCAGCACTTATTTCAGGTGCAGCCATCGGAAGTGCAAACACAACAGCCTCTGATTCCATAGAGTTCTTTACCTCAGTTCCACATATACCAGTTATTCTAAAGCTGTAGCTTCCTGACTTTACAGGTGAATATGTGTATGAATTCTCCGCTGTAGTATCAACCTCTGTATATGTTGCTCCATTATCAGTCGATACCTCAACACGGTACTTTCCATCAAGCTCTGCGCCTTCTCCATTCCATGAAACAGTTATTGATGAGCGGTCCTCTGATACAACTGGCTTGTTTACAGATGTTACTGTTGGTGCTACACCAGCATCCTTATAATAATCCTTCTGGTTGTATAAAATATTGCCAGCAGCATCCTTTGCTACCCAGTCAGTAATCTCTACTCCTGCACCTACAAGTGCAAGTCCATAAGATACAGTATCATCCGCTGTAAGTGCCAGCTCACTCCACTTAAATTCTTTCTTATCAGAATACTTCGCATTACCATTAGCATCAATCTGAAGCGGCTTTCCAAGACTTGTAAACTCTGCTACATAGCCTGCGCTAGTTCTTGTAAATGTAACATTATATTTATTATTAGTTTCAACATCATATTTTGGATTTCCATTACCTGTTTTTCCTCCAGACTTCAACCAGTAACCTGAGAGTGCACCTACATCAACCTTCTTGTCATAGCCCCTGAAGCCAAGTGATGCAAAAGCCATATTGTCAGATGTCTTGAATGCTCCAACAAACACACCTGTTCTCTTTGCATCACTGCCTGTTATATAATAATTTTTAATATTTAAGGTCATTGACATAGAAACGAGGTCCTTGTTTTCTGGAAGAAGAATATAACCTGTGTTAGAACCTGCATCACCCGTTTTCTGTGATATAGATCCTTTTTTCGATGTTTCCTCTGCCTTCATAACTGAACCAATAGCTGATACCTTTAAAGCTTCTGAACCAGAGGTCTTTGGTTTGAATACATTATTCTGGTCATATAATACATTGCCTTCATCATCTGTCAGCACCACATCACTTACAGTTGCGCTTGCACTATTTATCGCAATACCAAACTGTGCTGCTGTATCAGATGAAAGATAAGAATCTGATGATTTGAATGTCTTTTCGTTAATTACCTCACTGCCTTCTTCTTTAAATGTAGCATAATAAGTATTGTCTTTTTTCTTCTCAATACTTACTTCATATACTGCATCCTGGTTTATAGCCATCTTTGGCGAGCCATTTCCAGCAATACCATCCTTAGCAGGTGTCTTAGTATCAAGCTTAATCCAGTAAGGTGATACTGCATTATTATCTCCTGTGCTTCTGAAGGAAACAGAATTATATAAATAGTCACCAGTCGTCTGGAAAGCACCTACATACACTCCTGAGCTTTTTTTATTTTCACTAACAAACGAATCTATCTTTATCTTTAATGTCAGCTTTGAAGCATCCTTAGATTCTGGGAATAACACATATGAAACATTCTTTCCTGCATCACCCTTTTTAGCTGTCATTTTGCTTTCGGCTGCACTCTGGTTAATAATAAGCTTTTCATCCTGCTGTGTTACTGATACATGCTCTGTATCGCCATAAGTCTTAAGTGAATATGTTATCTTAACATCCTCGTCAGCCTTAGCACTTATAACTATCTTTGCAGACTTTGTTATACTGCTGCCCTTTACAACTATACTACCGGTTTCTGCATCGTAAGAATACTCACCCGCACTAAGCTCTTTATCACCTGCTGATACCTTTATATCCTTAGGAAGCTTGTATCCTTTATCTGCTTCAAGCTGTGTTGTGAAATCATTTCCTGCAGCAGCATAATCAGCACCAGACGTTGTAAGCTTTTCAAGCTGATACTCAACATCAACGAACTCTTCATTCACCTGGATATTAGAGAATTTTGCAGTTGTCATATTCTCAATGCTATTCGCTGCCTTATTCGCATCTACAGCAAAGCCTACATATATATCCTGATTCATTTCAATAGTCTTTGAACCAACCTTAACCCACTTAACACCATCATCTGATGCATAGCCTGTGAATGTATTTCCTTTTCTTACAAGCTTAAACCAGGTTCCGTTAAATTTTGCACCTGTCTTATAATGAAGATCTCTTACAAGTGGTATTCCAGCTTTATCTGCAGATTCAGGAGAATCAATAGTTTCTGATATATCTGAAATATCTCCATCAGTTTCATCTCTGCTTGCAAGATAAGTAGACCATGTTGTTTCATTACTTATCTTAACCATAGACATACCAAGTGCTGCTGTTTTAGCACCTTGCTCAAGAGACTCCCTGAACATAACTCCTGTAAATACGTGATTATCTACGATAGTTGATGAATCCAGCTTTGCTATAATCTCTGCATCACCTGATGACTTGATATATGTATACTGGAAATCATCTGTTTTAGCATCTGCATATTTACTTCCTGATACGCTTCCTTCACTCTTTCCAAGCTTTCCGGCTCCCTTGACAGTCATAATTCCATCCTTATAGCTGGCAGTTCCTGCGACACCTGGATTACCTATATCGCTGCTTGTCCACCCTTCGGTTCCTGCAGTACTGTTAATATGAAGCTTGGATACCGAAGACTGTGTCTGGTTACCATCGTTGTCATAAGCTCTTACTGTTATATTGTATGTTCCATCCTCAAGGTCCTTATAATCACAGGTATAAGGTGCTTTATCTGCAGTTCCTACAAGCTTTATTCCATTATAGAACTCAACCTTAGCAATATTGCCTCCATTATTAGCACTTGCATTAGCTGTCACAGTGACTGTATCACCTTCGCTAT
>CAKRKK010000081.1 GCA_934358235.1 uncultured Lachnospira sp. | reverse complement strand
GATATAGACAATATAATTGGTATATTACATATCAGGGATCTTCTGAAGGTATACGTTAAAGGCAGCGATAAAGCTAAGAAGCTTTATCAGGTTAAGAATCAGGTTATGTTTGAACCGTTTTGTATACCAGAGACAAGAAGTGTCAGCGTTTTGTTTAAGGAGATGCAGTCTAAGAAGAATCACTTCGCGGTAGTTGTGGATGAATATGGGCAGACAACAGGAATAGTCACCATGGAAGATATTCTGGAGGAGATAGTTGGCAATATCTTTGATGAGTATGACGAAGAGGAAGTACAGATAAAGCAGCTTTCTGATAACAGCTATGAGATAGATGGGCAGACACCACTTGAGGATATAGAACAGAAGCTTGGAATAAAGTTTGATTGTGAAGATATAGATACGCTTAACGGCTATATGATATATAAGCTTGGAAAGATTCCGGCGGAGAATGAAAAGTTCGAGACGGAATGTGGAGGATATATATTCAGGATATTATCAGTATCGGATAAGATGATTCAGAAGATTCTTGCTTTTAAGGATAACAATACAGGAGAAGATAATGAAGCACATTAGAAGAATCCTTATGGTTCTTATATGGCTTATAATATGGCAGATTGCCAGTATGTTGACAGGACTTGAGCTATTGCTTGCAAGTCCTGTTGCTGTATTAAGAACTATTGCAGGGCTGCTTACACAAAGCACCTTCTACATAACACTTTCACACAGCCTTATTAACATAGGCAGTGGACTTATGGCTGGTATTATAATAGGGATAATTCTTGGAATAGCCGCAGGCTGCTGCAGATATATTGAGGAATTCATACAGATACCACTGCTGCTTATGAAATCACTGCCTGTTGCAGCATTTATAATACTCCTGCTTATGTGGTTTGGCTCAGCAAATGTATCGCGTATCATATCTGCAATGGTTGTTATTCCGATGATAACAACAGGGGTTACAGAAGGAATACGCAATACAGATATAAAGCTTATACAGATGTCAAGAGTTTATAATATGAAGCTGTTTAACAGATTCAGATATATATATATGACAGGAGTGTATCCATATCTTGAAGCACAGCTTAAGATTGCGTTAGGAATGTGCTTTAAAGCTGGAATAGCAGCGGAAATAATAGGACTTGTAAATGATACGATAGGTACGAGAATGTATTATGCGAAGCTGTATCTGGTGTCAGAGGAGCTGTTTGCCTGGAGCATAGTAGTAATTGTGGTAAGCTATATTATAGAAAGGCTTATATTAAAAGCATATAAGCTTATGTATAGATGTCTGCAGAATAATATAAAGCAGCAGGGAAAGAGGAAGATATGAAGCAGTTAACGCTTGATAATATATCACTTGGCTATAATAAAAACATTGTATTAAACAGCATCAATGCACAATGCACCAATATGCAGCCAACCTGTATTATGGGGGCTTCCGGAGCAGGCAAAACAACACTTATTAATATACTGCTTGGTCTTGTAAAGCCGGATAGTGGTGCGGTTTTATATGAGAAGGAGGGACGGGCGGTACCCTACAGAGTGTCGGCTGTGTTTCAGGAAACACGGCTTGTAGAGCATCTGAATCCAGTTATTAATACAGCTATGGTGCTTGATGGCAGATATGATAAAAAAGCAGTAAGGTCAGAGCTGTCAGCACTCATAAATGAGGCCGCACTTGATATGCCCTGTTCTAAGCTTAGCGGTGGCATGAAAAGGCGTGTAGAGATAGTAAGGGCTATGCTGCCGGCTTCGGATATTGTTATTATGGATGAACCCTTTGCAGGTCTTGATAAGGAAAACAAAGTGAAAGCTATACAGTATATAATTGATAATTTAAGAGAAAGAATACTTATTATAGCAACACATGACAGACAGGATGCAGTAATGCTTAATGCAAAGCTGCTTATGGTCTGACCGGTAGATAATTGCCTGAAACACAGTGTTGTAAATGACACTTGAAATGGTACTGTAAATAGCGCTGTAAATAGCGTGCTTCTTTTGGTTGACAACAAGGCTGGTAGTTGCTAAAATAATGTGTGATTTTATATGGTAATACGTTAAAGTATGTAAGTAGATTTAAGGTGTTTATAAGCACAGTCAGGACAGTCTGCTTATATGGGTGGATAATATATTATCGTATATAATGATTTGGAGGAAAGATATATGAGAAGAGCAGTATTTTCGATTCTAGTAGATAATTCATCAGGTGTTCTTAGCCGTGTAGCTGGATTGTTCAGCCGCAGAGGTTATAATATAGACAGCCTTACTGTTGGGGAAACACTTGATCCAAAGCTATCAAGAATGACAATAACAGTAACTGGTGATGATGATGTGCTTGAACAGATTGAAAAACAGCTTGCCAAGCTTATAGATGTTAAGGAAATTGTTGAATTGCCACATGATGAGTCTGTATGCAGGGAGCTTGTTCTTATCAAGGTATTATGTACAAGGGAAGAAAGACAGCAGATTACAACTATGGCTGATATATATAGAGCTAATATCGTTGATGTTGCCAGGAATTCACTCATTATTTCACTTACAGGCAGTCAGAGTAAGATAGATTCATTTATTGAATTACTTGATGGTTTTAAAATTACAGAACTCGCAAGAACAGGTATAACTGGACTTGCACGAGGAGCTGCAAGTTTAAAATAAATATTTTTTATTACTTTCGGAGGTATATTAAAAATGGCAGAAGCTAAGATTTATTATCAGTCAGATTGTAACTTATCTTTACTTGATGGCAAGACAATTGCTATTATAGGTTACGGCAGCCAGGGACATGCACACGCATTAAACCTTAAGGATTCAGGTTGTCATGTAATTATTGGTCTTTATGAAGGTTCAAAGTCATGGAAGAGAGCACAGGAGCAGGGCTTTGAAGTATTCACAGCAGCAGAGGCAGCTAAGCAGGCTGATATTATTATGATTCTTATCAACGATGAGAAGCAGGCTAAGTTATATAAGGAAGATATCGAACCAAATCTTGAACCAGGCAATATGCTTATGTTTGCTCATGGTTTCAATATTCACTTTGGTTTAATTAAGGCACCTAAGGGCGTTGATGTTACTATGATCGCTCCTAAGGCACCTGGACATACAGTACGTTCTGAATACCAGGCTGGTAAGGGAACTCCTTGTCTTGTAGCTGTAGAGCAGGATGAGACAGGTAAGGCTCTTGATATGGCACTTGCTTATGGTCTTGGTATCGGTGGAGCAAGAGCTGGTCTTCTTGAAACAACATTCAGAACAGAAACAGAAACAGACCTCTTTGGTGAGCAGGCAGTTCTTTGCGGTGGTGTTTGTGCACTTATGCAGGCTGGTTTTGAAACACTTTGCGAAGCAGGTTATGATCCACGTAATGCATACTTCGAATGTATCCACGAGATGAAGCTTATCGTAGATCTTATCTACCAGTCAGGCTTTGCTGGAATGAGATATTCTATCTCTAACACAGCAGAATATGGTGATTACATAACAGGTCCTAAGATCATCACAGAAGATACTAAGAAGGCTATGAAGCAGATCCTTTCTGATATCCAGGATGGTTCATTCGCTAAGGAATTCTTACTTGATATGAGCGAAGCTGGCGGACAGGTTCACTTCAAGGCTATGAGAAAGCTTGCATCAGAGCATCCATCAGAGCAGGTTGGTGCTGAAATCAGAAAGCTTTATAGCTGGAATGATGAATCAGATAAGCTTATCAACAACTAATTATTGTTAGTTATTATAACAACTGATTATAAAAATGGCTGTGGCATATGCTGCAGCCATTTTTGTTATATATCGTCTTAACATAGAAAAAAGGGACACCACACCAATTTTTTAATGCGACATTCCCCTTTTTGTTGTATTGTCTTATGTTAATTACTGTTTGTTGAATTCATCTTTATTGTCATTATATTTTTTCTTATACAGGTTTCGTGTGCGATATGCCTGACCGCATATAACAGCTCCGATTATAAGTATGGCAATAAGAGTTATGGCAAGCTGTTTGATGTCAGGAGTATTTGCTTTATCAGTAGTATCGGTATTGTTTCCTGAGTCATCAGAAGCAGCCTCTGTCTGCATAGCAGCAGTACTAGTGGCAAGCTTTGCAGCTTTCTTTTCTTCACGTTCCTTATGTATTGCCATTACATTTTCCATCATATCGTTTCCGGTATCATACCCTACGTTAGTCCTGTAAAGACCGAAACTTCTGCTGTTATAGTTACCCCAGTAGGTTTTGGCATATCCATTATCCATAACATTAAAGGAATAGGATATCTGGGATACATGCTTTTTAAAGGCTCTTTTTAATACATCAACAGATGTGTCACCATTGAATCTGTCAAGAGGTGAATCAACATCCAGAAGGATTGTATGACTATCGTACAGGTGGTAATAGGTTTTAGGAACGTCCCAGATACCATATGTATCAGCGGATTCTTCGTTGAAGTCAGTATTAGCAGAGCTGTTTACGGCATCAGCTACTGCCTTGGCATATATGCGATGGTTACCATGTCCGTATTCACCATTAAAGTCCTGTGATACACATACAAGTGGCTTGAAACGTCTTATCGAGGAAACCGCATAAGAAACAATGTCATCATAATCATACTGAGTCATGGCAGTTTCAAGATCGAGTGAATAAAGGTCCATAAAGCCGCCATTAACAGGATAATGTGTTATCCCACATTCCCATAGGCCATCAAGCTCTTCGTGCTGTCTGACCGGCTCTGTAAGAAAGAAGTCACACATATATGCAACCTGTACATTAAGTCCCTGTTCACCTCCATAGTTGGTAAGTACTCCACCTAGAAACAGGATTTCATCATCTGCGTGTGTAGAAAATACCAGAATATCAGTATCATTCTCACAGGGTGGCTGCCATACCTGCACAGAGTCCGGAGGTGTGCCATAAGAATAGGCATATATATCTGATACAGACATATCGGCAGAAGTCCTGATTGTTACAGAAGCTGCACCATCTTTGATAGGAATGTAATCGTGCATATACCCATACATACCACAGGTAATATCGCTGTTAGTGCCATCGGAAGTCTTATAGCTTAAGGTATAATCAGATACCTTACTGTCCCATAGGATGTATATGCCATAGATTGGGACATTGGCTTCTATTGAAAGGTAATCCTTACTAGTTACATTGCAGGTGGTGTCATAGGAGCCATCAGTCATAACGGCTGTAATGTCAGATTGCGACTGGCTGTTTGCTTTATTGATTGTAATATCAACCGGTGCAGCCTGTGTGGTGGCCATGGCAGCTTCGTTGGTTTCTTCACTATAAGCTGTTATATCCTGTGAAAATATAATAAAACAGGACGCGCTTATTGCACTTAGTGCTATAAGTGATGAATGTAATATACTTTTAATATTCATAATTATCTCCATTTCTGTATAGTTTCTTATTGGTAATTTAGTTTAGTAATTTAGTAATCTGAAATTGTGTAATCCAACATATGGTAATCTAACATATTACAGATATACTTTCAAGCTTTGACAGAAAGGGTTATATGTGTGTATTATATGTTATTGTTTAGAAAATTGTAATAAAGAATATATGGAATTGAAGTTATGAAATTAAGAGTTGGAATAAGAGATACGGATGAAGATATATACAGCCGTACAGAAACTGAGCTTATCATAAGCCAGATAAAGAAGAACAATAAAGAAGCAGCATTTGTAAAAAAGATTATTGACAGATTGGATAAGGCTGATAATCCAGATGGTCTGTGGGCTGTGGATGTGGCACAGGCAATATCGGACGGAATAATAGATATTGGGATTGTAAGCGTAAAAGAGCTTATGGAGATAGATAATACATATATATGGAAAAAAGGTGTTAAGCTTTCTGCAATAACTAAAAGAAGAGATGCAAGAATAGTGCTTATAACAAAGAAACACAGGAACACTAATAAAATATCACACAGGAAAAATAATAACAATAATAAAGAAACAATATTGTATACATCATCTAAGGATGTAGAACAAAAGTGCCAGTATATATATGCAGATACCAGGTGCATATATGAGGAAGGCTTGACAGCCTGCATAGAAAGACTGACCGCAGGGGAATGTGATGGAGTGCTGGCACAGGCGGATGAACTAAGGATGTATAAATATAATCATAATAAAGAATTCATATATGACTATATACCTACAGATATTTATATTCCCAAAACCGGAACTGCCATGTCAGCGGTTCTTACAGCCAAAAAACAGGAGCTTGAAGATATAGCAGGGAAGGTGCAGGATGAGATGGCTGCAGCGTGTATAGAAATGGAAGGTGAAGTTATACATAAGCTTAATTCATCTGGATATATTGAGGAGGCGAGAGCTATTAGCAGTATAGAGGGGAATGTATTTAAAATAGATGCCTGTGTATATAATCATGGCAGAAGCCTGCGTATGAACAGAAGCGGGGATATTGGTGATAAGGATTTTATAATGCAGAGTCTTGTGTCGGATATGCTGTCAAAAATGTAATATATGGATGTAATATACGCCTGTAATGTACGTTGTAATGTATGCTGTAATGTAACTTGTAAATGTAACTGCAAATACATTTTTGACCTTGCAGCAATTATATGTTAATATAAAAGGGCTTGTAAATATCAGGTTATAATAAAGGACAGAGGTTTAATATATGGAATTTAAGAAGATAGATGAGAATAAGTTTCAATGCCTGTTACTTGAGGAGGATCTTGAGGATAATGATATAACTCTTGATGATTTCTTTAGAAATGATACAGATAAGATACATGGACTGCTTGAAGTTGTTATGGAGGAAGCAGCAAAGAATATTGATGTGGATATGGCTGGTGGAGTCATGTCTCTTCAGCTTGCACCACAGCCGGATCATTCGATACTTCTTACTGTATCCTCAGGAAAAGACGACCTTGGTAATATGTTAAGACAGGTGGGAGAAAGAGCAGCAAAGGCATTTTCATCATATAAGCCGGATAATGACAATAAAGGAAATGTTATAAAGAATCCAAAGGAAGAGCCTAAGGCAGCAGAGTTTACGGCTTTTGACAAAATAAAGGATATATTTGAGGAAATGAAGCCGGATAATGCTTCGTCAGTTAATCCGGACAGCCTTTATGGAAAGGATACAGGAAAGCATGTAAGCAGAGTGGTTACAGTAGGATATGCTGTATATAGCTTTGCCTGCTTTGATGACTTTGAGGCTATGTGTGGTGTGTGTCCGAAGATATGGGGCGTAGGCAACAGTCTTTATAAGAAAAATGATACATACTATCTTGTTCTTGAAAAAGGAAGATGTTCGCAGGACAGATATAATTCAATATGTAATGTTATAAGCGAATATGCAGGAATAGACTCAGATAAGGAGTCAAGGGTATTATGGGTTAAGGAAAACTGTAAGGTGGTTATAGCTGGTAATGCCATAGGGAAAGTAAAGAAATATATGTAAATAAACACAAAGGAAGGGTGATATTATGAGGTATCCGGATTTCCTTGTGCCAGGTGGTACTATAGGCTTCGTTGCTCCATCTTTTGGATGTGCAGCGGAGCCTTATATTACAGGTTTTAAGAAGGCACAGGACAGATTTATTAGTATGGGCTATAAGGTGGAGAATGGTCCGAATGTATATGAGGCAAAGGGTATTGGAATAAGCAATACACCGCAGCTATGTGGAATGGAGCTTTGGAATATGTATGCAGCACGTAATAACGATGTACTTATATCCTGCGGTGGTGGTGAGCTTATGTGTGAAATTCTTGAGTATGTTGACTGGGATAAGATTAAACAGTCAGAGCCAAAGTGGTTTATGGGATATTCAGATAATACTAATTTCACATTCCTGCTTAACACAATAGCTGATACAGCCAGTATATATGGCCCATGTGCTGCTGCGTTTGGTGCAGACAGCTTACATAAGTCACATATGGACGCAATTGATATTCTTACAGGTCGTAAGCTTGTGGTAAGTGGATATGATAAGTGGGAAAAGGAGTCTTTAAAATGTGAAGATAATCCTACACCAGAATATAACCTGACAGAAGAAAAGGTATTAAGATGCTTTAAAGGTGATAAGGAGTATGCAGTACCGGTGTCGCAGATGAATGCGGAAACAGGAATACATATAAGCGGAAGAATTATAGGCGGCTGTATGGATTGTCTTGTTAATCTGCTCGGAACAGAATACGATTATGTAGCAGAATTTAATGAAAGATATAAGAAGGATGGAATTATATGGTTTCTTGAAAGCTGTGATCTTAATGTGTTTGCTATAAGAAGAGCAATGTGGCAGATGGACAAAGCAGGCTGGTTTAAGCAGGTTAAAGCGTTTGTCATAGGAAGACCACTTGTGTATGGACAGGAAATGATGGGACTTGACCAGTATAATGCAGTACTTGCAACAGCAGGCAGATATAACGTGCCGGTTATTATGGATGTGGATATCGGACATCTGCCACCAGCTATGCCTGTCATAAGTGGAGCTTATGCAGATATTTGCGTTGAAAGCTCCAATATAACTATTGATTATTCGCTGATATGATACATAAGATAAATGCATCCGACTAGGATAAGCCTGCTTGCAATATGCATAAATATACTGTAAAATAATGACATTATTGTTAATAAGGAGGATTAAAGTATAATGGGAATGACGATGACACAGAAGATTCTTGCAGCCCATGCAGGTCTTTTGGAAGTTAAAGCAGGACAGTTAATCGAGGCAGAGTTAGATCTTGTGCTTGGTAATGATATTACATCGCCAGTAGCTATTCATGAGATGGAAAAGATGACTGTTAAGACAGTATTTGATAAGGATAAGATAGCACTTGTACCGGATCATTTTGTTCCCAATAAGGATATTAAGTCAGCAGAGCATTGCAAATGCGTAAGAGAATTCGCAGCAAAGCATGATATTACTAACTATTTCGAAGTAGGCCAGATGGGTATTGAGCATGCTCTTTTACCTGAGCAGGGACTTACAGTAGCAGGTGATGTTATTATAGGTGCTGATTCACATACATGTACATATGGAGCACTTGGAGCTTTCTCTACAGGTGTTGGTTCAACAGATATGGCAGCAGGCATGGCTACAGGTAAAGCCTGGTTTAAGGTGCCTTCAGCTATTAAGTTTAACCTTACAGGAAAGCTTAATAAATGGGTAAGCGGTAAGGATGTTATTCTTCATATTATTGGTATGATAGGCGTTGATGGAGCACTTTATAAGTCTATGGAATTCACAGGTCCTGGTGTATCAACACTTACTATGGATGATAGATTCACAATTGCTAATATGGCTATTGAAGCTGGTGGAAAGAATGGCATCTTCCCGGTTGACGACCTTGCAAGAGAGTATATGAAGGAGCATTCAAAGAGACCATTTGTAGAGTATACAGCAGACGATGATGCAGAATATGAGAAGGTTTATGATATAGATCTTTCTACAATCAAGTCAACTGTTGCATTCCCACATCTTCCAGAGAATACACATACAGTTGATTCCATAGATGATATTAAGATAGATCAGGTAGTTATTGGCTCATGTACTAATGGACGTATTGATGACTTAAGATGTGCAGCTAAGATATTAGAAGGCAGAAGCGTTGCAAAGGGATTAAGAGTAATAGTTATTCCAGCTACACAGAAAATATACATGCAGGCGATTGAAGAAGGCCTTGTGCAGACCTTTATTAAGGCTGGTGCTGTTGTAAGCACACCTACCTGCGGACCATGTCTTGGTGGATACATGGGTATTCT
>CAKRKK010000080.1 GCA_934358235.1 uncultured Lachnospira sp. | reverse complement strand
GACAGCGCCGCAGGTACTTATAACTAATTATTGTTTTTTCGTATATCGTCAATCAATACAGGTTATATTGGAAACAGGATGCCACACCTATGTGTGACATCCATTTTTTTATTTATTTAACAACAATCTTTTCTGTGGTTTCTATCGCTGTTTTCATAAGCTCATCTATTACATCATCAAGATTATGCTCATGCTGCTTTATGATATTAAGATTAGGTTTAGTAACCGGATGCTTTGCAACAAATATCGTACAGCAGTCTTCAAATGGCTGTATAGATGTCTCATAAGTTCCTATCTTTTCAGATATGTCAATAATTTCCTGCTTATCAAAACCGATTACTGGTCTGTATACAGGCATTGTGCACACCTCATTTGTGCAGTAAAGACTTTGCATAGTCTGACTTGCAACCTGTCCAATGCTCTCACCTGTAATAAGTCCCATACACTTGCTCTGTTTACCAAGCTCCTCTGCTATCTTCATCATATATCTTCTCATAATTATAGTCAGCTCATCATGAGGGCACTTTTCATATATAGCAAGCTGGATGTCTGTAAAATTAACAACATTAAGCACAATTGGTCCTGCATACTTAGAAACAAGCCTTGCAAGGTCAACAACCTTCTGCTTGGCACGCTCACTTGTATATGGGGGCGCATGGAAATAAGTTGCTTCTATCTGGACACCTCTTTTGGCAATCATATATCCGGCAACCGGACTATCAATGCCACCTGAAAGTAAGAGCATAGCTTTACCCGCAGTGCCTATTGGCATGCCTCCCGGTCCAGGTATCTCTATTGAATATATATTTATATTTTTTCTGATTTCTATCTGAAGAAGAACCTGTGGATTATGAACATCAACCTTCATTTCCGGGAATGCTTCAAGTATTCTTCCACCCATCTCCATATTTATTTCCATGGAATTCATAGGATAGTTCTTTCTTGCACGTCTTGCATCAACCTTAAATGTAAGATTCTTATCCGGATATGCTTCTCCTATATATCGTATAACCTGTTCAGCCAGGTCATCAAAGCCATTATCCTCTATCTGCACAACAGGACATATTCCTATTATACCAAACACATTCTTTAAAGCCTCAACAGTCTCATCATAATCAAAGCTGCCTTCTGCTGTCGCATATATCCTTCCATTCTCCTTTGATACTGTAAAGTCACCTTCAACCTTGTTAAGAGCGAATCTGATCTGTCTTACAAGTGCATCCTCAAAAAGGTATCTGTTTTTGCCCTTTACACCTATTTCTCCATATTTTATCAAAAATGCTTTGTACATTATTTAATTTCCTTTCTTAATGTCTTGTATATTTTCTTAATACAGGTAATAATTCCTTAAGTGTTTCTATCGTGTAATCAAGCTCTTCCTTAGAAGTAGCATAGCAGAAGCTGAATCTGATAGTGCTATCTAACAGCTCCTTGTCAAGTCCAATGGCAACTAGCGTATTACTAAGTCCCGGCTTATTAGATGAGCAGGCAGAACCTGATGATACATATATACCCTTATCCTCAAGGGCATGCAGCAGCACCTCTGCTCTTACTCCCCTAAAGCTTGCACTTACTATCTGAGGTGCACCTGCTCTTCCCTTTATCGAATTAACCAAAACATCCTCTAACTGTTCAAGCTGTTCTATAAAATAGCTTTTAAGCTCGTACAGCCTGTCTATTTTTTCCTCAAAGCCATCATTATATATAAGCCTTACAGCCTGGGCAAGCCCCGCAATAGCCGGCACATTTTCTGTGCCCGAACGCATTCCCTTCTGCTGTCCGCCTCCATAGATTATTGGCTTTATTCTCGTTTTATCCTTTATGTATAAGAAACCGCTTCCCTTAGGTCCGTGTATCTTATGTCCACTTACTGAAAGCAGATCTATCCCCAGCTTCTTTGGTATAATTCTGAACTTGCCATATGCCTGGATAGCATCTACGTGAAATACAATATCTGGATTGAAGCTTTTAACAATATGTCCGATTTCTTCAATAGGTTCTACCGTTCCTATCTCATTATTAACGTACATAACTGATACAAGTATAGTTTCATCATCAAGAGTATTTCTAAGTTCTTCAAGATCAACCACTCCCTTGCTGTCAACCTTAAGATAAGTCACTCTGAATCCCTGTTCTTCAAGGTAATTAAAAGGCTCCTTTACAGATGAATGTTCCACCGATGACACTATTACGTGCTTTCCCTTTCTTTTATTCGCCATAGCAGTTCCTATAACTGCCATATTATTGGATTCTGTTCCCCCTGATGTAAAGAGTATCTCTTTTTCCTGACATTTTAACGTCTTTGCTATTGTCTCTTTAGCATCCTTTATATAATTCTCAGCTTCCACACCCTTCATATGCTTTGAAGATGGATTGCCATAATCCTCCTGCATAACCTTTACGCACACATCAACAACCTCTGGTGCGCACTTAGTTGTGGCTGAATTATCAAGATATGCCTGCATATTAACTCCATTCCTTATATACATATATTTCTGATTCTATAAACTTAACAAATATCCATCAGCCTTATGTTCTTATTACAGGGCTGACCTGTTATTCTTCCATATTATACATAATAACAGACATAAGCATCATTCCTGCAGTTTCTGTTCTTAGTATACGTTTTCCAAGTGTTATTATATCGCAGCCTGCACTTCTTGCAAGCTCCAGCTCAGCTTTATCAAAGCCACCCTCTGGTCCTATAAAGATTCCAACCGAATTTCCCGGCTTAATATCTGATACAAGCCTTCGCGTATAATCCATGCCTTCTGCACATTCATATGGCAGCAATAAAACATCCAGCTCCCCAGCCTTTTCTAGTGCCTGTTTAAATGTAAGCACCTCTGATACCTGTGGAATAATGCTTCTTTTACTCTGTTTTGCTGCACTTTCTGATATGGCATTCCATCTTGCAGTCTTTGACTTAGCCTTCTTATCATCAAGCTTAACAACACTCCTCTTCATTGAAACCGGAATTATTTCATACGCCCCAAGCTCCACCATTTTCTGGATTATCAGTTCCATTTTGTCAGCCTTAGGAAGTCCCTGAAATAAATACACTTTAACAGGAAGCTCGTTATTCTTTTCCCGCTTTTCAATAATTTTCGTTGTTACAACAGTATCGTTTAGTTCCTCTATAACACATAGATAATCATAATTATCACCGCTGCTTATAAGCACTTCATCTCCAGCCTTAAGCCGTATGACATTCTTTATATGATTGACATCTCCGCCACGAATATCAATATAGTCCTCTGATATATTCTCATGTTCTGCAAAAAAATGATACATAAAATAACAGCCTTGCCTCCAGTTCTTCTCTATCTGCGCCTTGCAGTCACATTAACCCATTCACCATCATGGTTTATTTCTACTATCTCAAGCTCTTTATTTCTTTTAAAAGCTTCAACAACTTCATTTTCTTTTGTATTTATTATTCCTGAGGTTATAAAATAAGCTCCGTGCTTCATGTGCTCATGTATATTAACAGATAATGGTTCTAATACATCAGCAAGAATATTAGCACACACAATATCATAGCATTCATAGCCGCAGGCATCCTTAACAGCCTTATCATCTATAATATTTCCTTCTATAACCTCGAACTGTTCAGGTGTAATATTGTTTTGTTCTGAGTTCTCATGTGAAGCAATTATTGCATTTGGATCAAGATCAGTACCAAATGCATGTCCTGCACCATACTTTAAAGCCACAACAGATAATATACCACTTCCACAACCCACATCAAGCACATTATCTCCTGGTCTGACATACTTTTCAAGCTGTTTTATAACCATTCTTGTAGTTTCGTGTGAACCTGTTCCGAATGCTGTTCCAGGATCTATGCTAAGTACTGGATGTCCTTTCATATCATCTGTAATCTCCTCCCATGTAGGTTTAATATACAGATTGCCTATTGTAAATGTATGCCAGTACTGCTTCCAGTTATTAATCCAGTCCTTGTCCTCAGTTTCAGAGCGTGTAATTGTTCCTTCTCCAATATCAACAAACATCCTTAGATCTTCTATTTCCTGCTCAGCCTTTTTCACCAGTGTTCCATCATCTTCATCTGAATCTATATAGAAGTTAATAACCGCCTTGCCATCATCTGGCGGAAGCTCTGGAATAAAATCCACAAACATAGTCTTAGCTTCTTCCTGTGTAAGCTGTACATTATCCTGGATTTCTATTCCTTCAATCCCTATATCATTAAGCGCGCTGCTTATAAGGTCTATTGCTGCTGTTGTTGTTTTAATAGAATATCTGTTCCACTTCATCCGTTTAACACCTTCCCTTAGTTGTATTATCCTTCTTTACAATAGCCGAATACATTTCTGCTATATTTTGCTTGTACTTTTACGCGTTCTTAAGAAATGCTTCGTATCCTTTTAATGTTTCATAAAGGTCAGCCTTGCTTATAACCTCATATGGTGCATGCATATTCTGAACCGCAATACCGCTGTCTATTACATTCATATCAAGATTGGCAAGTATATAGGCAATAGTTCCACCGCCTCCGATATCTACCTTACCCAGCTCTGCTGTCTGGAATGCAACCTCTGCATCATCCATTATTTTTCTTAACTTTCCAACAAACTCTGCTGATGCATCATTAGAGCCGCTCTTTCCTCTTGCACCTGTATACTTGTTAAATACCATGCCTTTGCCAAAATATGCTGCATTCTTCTTTTCAAAAACAGAAGCATAGTTAGGATCATAGGCTGCGCTTACATCTGAGGATAACATATATGAGGCAGCAAGTGCTCTTCTTAACTTAAGTTCACTATACTCTCCACATCTGTCCATTACCTCTGCTACCATATTTTCAAAAAATCTTGATTGCATGCCCGTAGCACCAACGCTGCCTATCTCCTCCTTATCTACGAGTATGCAGACGCCTGTTCTTTTGGTATCTTTGGAATTAACAAGCGCCATTAACGATGGATAAGCACATACTCTGTCATCATGTCCATATCCGATTATCATGCTTTTATCTATGCCATAATCTCTTGCAGGTCCGGCAGGAACAGCCTCTAATTCTGCTGAAAGGAAGTCCTCTTCCTCTATTCCATACTTATCCTTTAATATTGCAAGTATATTTTTCTTAACAGCATCTTTAGCCGAGTCTTTATTGTCCTCTGCCGCATCACATTTTTCAGGCATGCTTCCGACAAGAATATCAAGTGCCTCTCCTTCAACTACCTTTGCTGCCTTCTTATCCATCTGTTCAGATGCAAGATGAATAAGAAGATCTGATATACCAACAACAGTATCATTCATATCTTCTCCAATAACAACCTTTACTGTCGTTCCATCCTTAAGTGCAACTACTCCGTGAAGCGCAAGAGGTGTTGCAACCCACTGATATTTCTTAATTCCACCATAATAGTGTGTATCAAGCAGTGCAAGTCCAGTATCTTCATATAAAGGATTCTGCTTAATATCAAGTCTTGGTGAATCTATATGTGCACCTAATATGTTCATTCCGGCTTCTATTGAAGCTTCACCTATGTTAAAAGCAACAAGTGCTTTATTCATATTTATGGCATATACCTTATCTCCTGCCTGAAGCTTTTTATCCTCTGCTATTACATCCTTAAGGTCTATATAGCCAGCTTCCTTTAATATGCGTACACCCTCTTCTACGCATTCTCTTTCTGTCTTGCATACAGATATAAACCTTCTATATTCGTCTGCAAAATCAAACACCTTTTTCTTTGTAGCTTCGTCATACTTATTCCACGCATTTACTCTTTCCATAATATACCTCCGTTCTGCTGTTTAAATTACACCTGCTCTTTATTAAAGCAGTATTATACACACTTTATAATTAACCTGTAATATCAGATATTAAGGGTTAGCTGTCCATCCACGGCTTCCTCTGTTTCTGAATCAATTCCACCTGATATTTCATATTCAGCTTCTTCTTTATACTGTTCTATCATATCCTCACTAATAATAGGAAGCTCGTCTATTGACTGCACACCAAAGCTTCTAAGGAATTCCTCTGTTGTTCCAAACAACATTGGACGCCCAGGCGCATCAAGTCTTCCAACCTCCTTTACAAGCTCTAGTTCAACCAGCTTGTTAACTGCTCTGTCCGAATTCACACCTCTTATTTTTTCAATCTCAATCTTAGTTATCGGCTGTTTATACGCTATTATTGATAATGTTTCAAGTGCTGCATCTGACAAGGTATACTTTCTTGGCTGGCTGCATACCTTTATGAGATTATCATAAAATTCCTGCTTAGTACATAGCTGAAAGCTTCCATCAAGCTCTATTATCTTTATTCCTCTTCCCTCAGCCTCATAATTATCCATCATATTATGAATAATCTTGACTGTTGTATCAACATCATGGTCTATTGCAAAAGCTATCTTTTCCGCCTCAACAGCTTCTCCCATTGTAAACAGTATTGCCTCTATTGCTGCCTCTGTTCTTTTAATATTCATATTTTTCTCCATTCAGTCTGTAATCCTTTATTAATCCTCTGTTATATCTTCTATCAGTTCTGGATTACCAACTACTTCTATTAATATCTCTTCACACGTTCCATTCTGACTGACTGTTATAAAGCCTGTCTTCATAAGCTCCAGCACAACCAAAAATGTTACTATTACAGCTACCTTGGAAGTGCCCTTCATAAGCAGCTCTCTAAAGCTGAAGCTTTTATGCTCCATCATAAAAGCTTTGATATCTACTAGCTTTTCAGACATCGTAACTTCTTCTTTTTCAATTCTGCCAAACTTACTTCTTACAGGATCCACCTTATCCTCTTTTCTTTTCATAACCTCAGCAAATATAGCATTAAGCTTAAGAAGATTCATATCCCCTATAACTTCATCAAGATTAACAGGCGGAGCGTATTCGCTTACCTCTCTTGGAATATCCGGCTTTCTGTAATAAGACCTGGCCGCATCTATCTGCTGCCCCTTAAGCTCTTCTGCCATAGCCTTGAACAGTTTATACTGGAGGAGCTGTTCTACTAACTCTGCTCTTGGATCCTCCTCATTGCCTTCCTCGTCAATCGTTTTAGGAAGCAGCATTCTGCACTTTATATCAAGTAAGGTAGCTGCCATAACAAGAAATTCGCTGACTGTATCAAGATCCTCTTCCTGCATCTTCCTTACATATTCCATATACTGCTCTGTAATATCAGCAATAGGAATATCATATATATTAACCTTATTCTTATCTATAAGATGTAAAAGAAGATCCAACGGACCTTCGAAAGCCTGCAACTTTACGCTTATTCCCATTACAATCAACCATACCTTTCCTGTCTTTAACTTATATATTTTACATAAAACCATGCTTAAATGCAAGTTATTACCCACATGCCTTATTGATAATTCTAAAAAAATAACATATAATGTCATCACAATACACATACAGGAGTATATATGAAAATTGCAAGAATAATATTTACATTTGAGGAAGTTGAGAGAAAGGTTACAGATGACAAGATTACAGCTTATGCAGCGCAGACCTGTTACTATCTGCTTCTTAGCTTTATGCCATTTATTCTGGCTCTTATTAACATAATACACTACTTTCCCATTACTTCTGCTGATCTGCTGGAGCTTGTGGAGAATATAATCCCTCAGGAATTTCATCCTATGCTTATAAGTATATTTAACGATATAGATTCATCTTCCTCTGTCGCACTGCTCTCTGCTACTGCCATTGGTCTTTTATGGTCAGCCGGTAAGGGCTTTATGACTATAAAAATATGTCTTAACAAAATAAATGATTGCAAATCTAACCGAAGCTGGTTTATACAACGTATATTTTCCAGCCTGTACGCGCTTGTGCTGTTGCTCTCAATAGCAGCAAGCCTTGTAATTATTGTATTTGGTGAGCATCTGCTTTCCTTTCTTCAGCTTCACCTTACCAGCTTTAGCAAAAGCATAGCTGTGCTTAATACTATCTTTTCAAACAGGTTATTTCTTGTTCCTGCATTACTGACATTATTTTTTGCAGTTATGTATACATTTATACCTAACAAACGCAAGCACCTGCTTGAAGAAATACCCGGTGCTTTTCTGGCAAGCATAGGCTGGCTTTTATTCTCAGAGTTATACTCTTTATACATAACATATATTGCTAAATATTCTTACACCTATGGAAGCCTTACAACCTTTATGCTTTTACTTATATGGATGTATATATGTATAATGATTCTTTTTCTTGGAGCAGAATTCAACACTCTTATTGAAAAAAATATCTTCAGCCCCTTCAGGATATCCAAAAAGCAGCAAAACAAACACTAAAAATGCGCTGTTGCCTTAACGAATTCCAATCGTTAAAGCGACAGCACATTTTTTATTTCTATATCCTTATAAAAAAACTTTAATATATCCTGATAGTCCATAGTTTCAGACATCTTTCTTACAGCATTCTGGCTCATGCCAATTCCATGCCCATAGCCTCCGCCAATTATCCTGTATGCAGTAATTTCTTTTCCTGTACTATCATATATAGCTTTAAGCATTATAAAAGCACTCGGAAGTATATCATAATGCGCCTCACCCGATAGAGTATTTATATTCTCACCATAAGCCCCAAGTACAGTCCTGATTGTATTTTCGCCTGTAATCACACATTCTGCCGTACTGCCTGTTATCCTTATGCTCCTTGCTGCACCTCCACAGCCTCTTTCTATAACCTCAAGTTTTTGAATATTTCCGACATCCTTCACCTTACCACGAACAAGCTGTCCATCAGCATATATATACAGACTTCCCTTATTGACAGCGTGCGAAAGTCTTGAATTAATATTCTTTGTAAGTGTATTAATATCTATAGTTGTATTCCAGCGGTAAAGTGGAAACGAACTATCGTAATCATCTTCATTTACTGATGTTATATATGCTTCAAAGCCTTCTTCTGTTTTCATATCAATACCTGAATCGCTGCTTCCTATATGCCTTTCCCCATACATAGGATATGCCTGATCATCACTTCCCCACACGCACACATCTGTTGAGTATCCACACGAGGTTGAATAATAGTAGGTTTTAACAAGCTCATCTTTATAGTATACTGCCTTTCCCCTTGTCTGTTCTACTGCCTCATCTGCAGTCTGGTTTCTTTCCGTATTATTATACACCTGAAATGATACGCTATCATCCACATGTGCTCCATATTCATTATAATAATTATTAAGAAGCTGTGTATATGCATAACTTCTTGCACATACCGCCTGACATTTAAGAGCATTAAGTCCGAAGGCTACAGGCATTTCACTTGGTACAACATACTTAAGGTATTCTTCTATATCAATCTCGTTAATTACCGCAATCCCATCTGGATATAATGCAAGCTCTATAGCGCCTTCATACTCTGGATTACCCTGTGCTCTTTTTATTGAATTAATGCGTATGCAACCTGCATCCACATACAATTTAATTCTACCTGCCTGTAGTCGTTCATCATTTTTATCTATAGTTATACAGCTTCCTGGATTTATATCTGTCACCTCTCCATTACAGAGCATATGTATTGTTGAATCCGAAACTAATTCCACCTGTTCATGAAAAAGCTGCTTATAACCTGTTGTTTTTAGTATCACTCTTATATTAGTCTGCACAAGCCTTCTTCCCTTTACAGCACCACAGATTCTTCCTTTAGCAACAACATAATCCTCCAGCGAATAACCTACGATTATTGATTCGCAGCCGCTTACCTTCTGCTCACCTGTGATGTCATATATCATAAAGTTCTCATCTACCGGAACTTTTCCATATCCTTCTATCTCAATGTACCCATCACCTACTGAAAGTACCTTCCCACTTATAACATCACTTTTTATATTTATTTCCTTTAGCCTGCCTTTATTTATATTAATATCTGCAAGGCTGTCATTAACCAGCCCCTCTATACTGCTGACTCTATATTTTTTAATTATGCCATATACATTAACCGTGACATATCCATTTTCATATGCTTTAAGCAGCACATTCTTATAC
>CAKRKK010000079.1 GCA_934358235.1 uncultured Lachnospira sp. | reverse complement strand
TGTTTTATTAATAGCTACACTTTAAGAACAAGATACTTACGCTGATACACTTTTATTGCCATAACAACAAACGTTAATAATCAAGCAGATATAAAGTCCAAGATTATTTATTGAACATATATAAAAAGATGATATCTATATCATAAACCCTGATAAATACAAAACATCAGGTTTCACAATACCGATATCATCTTTATTATTTAACGACCAGTAAGAGGTTTTATTTCTTCCTCTAATATTTTTCGCAATTCTTCTATTAAACGTTTATAATATATAAATTTAGGTACTTTACTTTCATTTACAGAAATATACTGGTTATAATTACCAGTTGCTTTAATAGCACTTTCATTAGGAATCTGCCCATTTCTATAATGCGTAGCCGCATACATAACATCCTCTTTAGATGCATGCCATGTAGCACAGAAATCATTAACAACCTTGTTCACACAGGTTGCTTTCATATTCTCAACTATATTTAGAATAGACTGTCCCTTGTACTTATTATCATCATTCTCTATGTCATCTATAATGTTAAACATAATATCTGCAACCTTAGGATTGTCCTTATGAAGTTCATCCACATACTGTTTAGCTTCGTCTATTTTTCTCTTCCTTTCCTGTGAATCAACCTCCTCATCAGGTGTTACAATATTCTGGATAAGATGAATAATATATTCATAATCTATCTTTGTGCTGCTATATGCCATAAGCTCATATTCCTGGTTTATATCTGGCATATCCGGTCCATCCTTGCCATCATCTGGTCTGTTTGCCTTAATCTCCTCTAAAGCATTAATATAATGTCCCGCATAGTCATCATATTCCTCCTGCGTTATACCATATTCCTCCAGCAGATTGTCATCATACTTAGAAAAAGACTTAAGCTGTGCAAACAATCGGTCAAAGTTCTGAAATACCTTAACAAATGCTTCCTTCTCTTTTAATGACATAGCAGACTCATCCGATGGTGCTGGTGCCATTCCCTTAAGTGCTGCAAGCGCCCTTCTAAAAGCCGGTTCAACTTCTTCCCACTCTGCAAGAATTGTTTCGTTTGTTCCACCTGCTGAATAAAGCTTTACCGCCTTATCCACACTATCTTTAAAAAGATGTGGTGCCTGAAATGTTACTATCTGACCATATGCCTTATTCTTGTCAAATATACGGTTAGTTCTTGAAAATGTCTGAATGAGATCGTGTGGTCCCATAGGCTGTCTATCTATAAATATAGTTGAAAGACAAGGCGCATCAAAGCCCGTAAGCAGACGGTCAACAACTATAACAAGATCAAGCTGTTCACTACGCCTTTTATACAAAGGGTTCTTTCTTGCAAGCCTGTTATTAAGATTCTCATTATATAACTGAATCTGTGACAAATCATACTGTTTTCCAAACATCTTATAGTAATCGTCTAACGAGTTCTGCATTTTCTTCTGGTTAACCTGTGAGCTTTCCTCATTCTCCGATACAGAATATGTTATAGCAAACTTAGGAAAATCTGGTAAAACCTGCTTTATCTTTTCATCTATCTTAAGTGGTGCTTCGCCATTCTTTACACAGGTAAGCAAATCATAATATTTCTGTGCCTGTTGTATCGAACTTGTTGTCAGAATACCCTCATACGTTTCACCCTTACCATTCTGAAATCCAAGCTTGTGATAAGATTTATTCAGAATAATATCCAGAACCTTCAACATATGTTTCTCATTATCATACAAGCTGCTATCTGTTTCATCCGACATATTCTTAGGTCCATCATGTTCTACCTGAAAGCCAAGAACGGCTCCATCATGTATAGCATTCTGTATAGTATACTTATGAAGGCAGGCACCATATAATTCTTCTGTTGTACGTGGCAGATCTCCCATCTGTGGATAAGGATTCTCTGCAAATCTTGGTGTTCCCGTAAATCCAAACCATAACGAATTACCGAAAAACCTCTCTAACTCTCTTTTAGTTCCTGGTGTAACTGCTCTATGACATTCATCCACAACAAATGCTATCTTAAGGCTTCTTATTCTGTTGTATTCTGCTGTATCCTCTTCTAGTCTTCTTGTTATAAGTCTTTGTAGCTTCTGAATTGTTGTAACAATAACCTGTCTATCCTCTGACCTTAACTTTCTCTTTAAATCCCCCACGTTAGAGGTTTCATCAACATCTACAAGGTCATTGTTAGCATATGCCTGAAACGCCATAGTTGTCTGGGTATCAAGATCTTTTCTATCTATAAGAAATATAGCCTTATCAAGAGCCGGAATATCCATAAGCAGATTTCTTGTTGCTTTATAAGATGTAAGTGTTTTACCAGAACCCGTTGTATGCCACACAAAACCTGACATGCCATGCTTTGATGCAGCTCTTATAGCTTCAATCGCATGTATCTGATAAGGTCTTAATAATATAAGTTTCTTTGCTTTCTCATCCAATACCGTATATCTGGCTATCATTTCATGAGCCTCTGGTATGCGCAACACACATTTTGCAAAATCTATGTAATTCGTTACAGGATTGTTGTCTTTATCAAGCCATCCACTTATAAACTTAGAATTAAGCTCTGTATCACTCGCTGCCGAAAAATACTTAGTTTCTACACCATTACTGACAACAAACATCTGTACGGCTGAAAATATACCAGTAAACTTTCCCTCTCCAATATATTTTTTTATCTGATTAAATGCTTCCATATAGGAATGCTGCTTATTCTTTAATTCTATATGAATCATAGGAAGTCCATTAATAAGCAGCGTAACATCAAACCTTCTATTTCTTGATGAATCTTCACCTGATACATCATTATCTAATGCTAATGTACTATATTGGTTTATAACCTCGTATACACTGCTTCCACCAGCTATATGCTCGTGATTCATAACAACAAGATGAATTCTTTTAGTATCTCTTTGCACATGTACCTGAACCTTACCATTCTCCCCTACAAGCCATTCTCCTGCCTTGTAAAATGATGAAAACTGAAGCTGATTCTTAACCTGTTCAAACTCTGCATCAGACAAACTTTCTCCATCTAGTCTGTCCTTATTATTCTGCTCAAGAATATATCTGAAATTATTCCACAAATCTTCTTCTGTTTTTATATCTGGTCTATACGTCCATTGAGATTCGCCATATACAAGCTGTTCTATAAGCTTGCTTTCTATTGCTGACTCTAATTCTGCCATATGTAATTATCCCCCTTTAGCCTCTGTCTGTTATATCATAACCTCTTCTCACAATTATAATATAACTTATTAAAAAAACAAAGGATGTTGGGGAAAATAATATTATTATCAATAACACCAGAGTACGACGACGGCATTTAATAAATATCTATTCAATTATGGACGGAGGCAATTGATTGGGAACAGCGTAAGTTGGGGGATGAATTTGAAAAAATAAACGAACGTAACAACGGACAGTTTGGAAAAGACAGATGGATATCTGTTGCACAAATGTATTTTCAAGATGAGGATAAAGTTCAAACTAATAATATTGATACCAGAACTTATGTAATGAGAACTGGAGACATTGCATTTGAAGGGCATTCGAATAAAGATTTTTTGTTTGGCAGATTTGTGGCTAATGATATCGGAGATGGCGTAATTTCTGAACTTTTTCCTATATACAGGCACAAGTTACCTTATGATAATCGGTATTGGAAAAGAGCAATTCAGTTAGAGTCAGTAATGGCACCCATATATGCTAAGGCTATTACTTCATCAGGTTCTTCATCAAACAAGTTGGATAATGAGCATTTTCTCAGGCAATCAATTTATGTGGCTTCGATTGAAGAACAATATAAAATAGGTGCTTATTTTGAGTCCCTCGACAACCTTATCACTCTTCATCATCGAAAGTAGTTTTGATAGACTTAAAAATTCACTTCTGCTGATGAAGAGTGATGAGAGTATCTAAGCCAGAAAAATACTCTCCAATCATAGTCTGCTCATCCTGTGAAACTGGTACTGCAAACTCTGAATTTGACACCAAATTCCAATCTGCTCTTGGCATTTTTGAGCCAGCAGATTGATTTGCAATATCATCAAATTGCTGCGTTTGAACAAGTCTATACAAGAAAAATTTATCTGTATCAATAGGTTTTAACACCCACCAATCACCTACTGCAACGCCCGAAAAATCAGGGTTTAGCCAATTATGAAGATATGGACGAAGCTTTCCATACAGTACCTGAGAACCGTCAAAAACAATTCCTTTTTTGACAACCTCTTTTTGATTGACATCTTTATTTAACCGTCCTGCTTCTGTAATAACATCCTCATATTCCACACTTGGAAAATATCTTGACGATTCTTGTGCAGTCGACTCTCTTGATGCAATCTCAGAAAACTTACGCTGTTCCCAATCTCCATCAAACCCCTTAAATCTAATCTTAGGATTTTTCATCATTTTCACCCCTCAATCATACTAATAATATTGTTTAAAGATGCCTTTATGTTTTCATCCTCAGATGTTAGATTTTTAAGGAGTGACAAGAACTCACTCTGTACTTTTTCTATCTCATCATCTGTTTTTTTCATGTCTGAAAGAAGCATATTTATATCAATCTGTTCCTCCTGTTCGAAATTGTCCACATATCTTGGAATATTCAGATTAAAATCATTCTTCTCAATGTCTTCAAAGCTTGCCAGATAAGCTTCCTTATCTACCGTTTCTCTTCTCTTATATAAATCAATGACCTCATCTATGTGCTTATCTGTCATTGCATTCTGTTTCTTGCCCTTATCAAACTTCTTAGATGCATCTATGAATAATACATCTCTTCCATCTCTATGCTTCTTTAATACTATAATGCACGTAGGTATAGATGTGTTATAGAATAGATTAGCTGGTAATCCTATCACCGCATATATATTACCTGAACGTAGAAGCTTTTCTCTTATCTTCCCCTCTGCTGCCCCTCTGAATAGTACACCATGAGGAAGTACGATTGCCATCGTTCCATTGCTCTTCAGATGATATAATCCGTGAAGCAAAAATGCATAATCCGCTTTAGACTTAGGTGCAAGTACTCCGTAGTCACTAAATCTTTCGTCCTGTAAGAATCCCGGTGCAGCACTCCACTTTGCTGAATAAGGAGGATTCATAAGTACCATATTAAAGTCAGTCTCCTCACCTGTCGGCCAGTCGCCATCTAATGTATCACCATTACGCAGCTTCTGATTATCAGGTGTTACTCCGTGTAGAAACATATTCATCCTTGCAAGATTATAAGTTGAAGTCATAAGCTCCTGACCATAATATCTTATATAAGCAGGCTCATTTGAATATTTCTTGGCATTAAGAAGCAAAGAACCAGAACCCATACAAGGATCATATACGGAAAGTCCTTTCTTTGTTTCCTGTCCGTCAATAGCTATTCTTGTAAGTATCTTTGATACAGCCTGAGGTGTATAGAATTCTCCTGCTTTCTTACCTGTTTCTGAGGCAAACTGGCCTATTAGATATTCATATGCATTTCCAAGCACATCTGCATCAGAATTTAACAGATCAGCCTTATCTATTTCCTTTATAAGGCTGGATATTGTATCGCTCTGCTTCTGATCACCAGTTCCAAGTCTGTTAGAATACATGTCAATATCTGTAAACAGATCCTGAAACAATGAATCACTCTGCTCAATATTATTGAAAGCCTTCTGCAACTGTTCACGGTTAAACATATTATTTCTTGCTGCATCTGCAAAGCTTGTATATGTCAATTCTGGCTCAATTACATAGTGACATTCCAACTTTATCTGTTCCTTTAATTCTTCTACACTTTCATCCTGTAATATTTCCTTGTATGCATCCAATGCTGTCTTTAAAGTGTCTGGTTTCTCATCATATATCAGGTCATATACTTTAATCAAAAATGAATCTGACAAATATTTGTAAAACACGATTCCAAGCAAATAATCCTTATATTCATTAGCATCCATTTTTGAACGGAGTATATCTGCCCCACTCCATAATACACTTATTAAGTCTTTACTATTTTCCTGCTCTGCCATCATATTCTCCTCTACTGAATTATTTCCGTAATAACACTTACGCTTTATTACAGCTTACATGTATTTTATGATTATAACATAACTTAATAACAGGTGTCATCCTAACTCATATATATTCCTACGCATTCCTGCGTATTTCCTGGAACTTTCTGGAATAAATTTCTGAAAATGAATTAAGACATATTAAGAATAAATCCTTCACTTAGCATGAAAAAAGGAACACCGCACTAATTATTAGTGTGACGTTCCCGTAGCTGCTGTTTAATATTTAATGTTTATACCATCTGATATTTATATTATTTGATATTTATACTATTTAATATTTTTATTTTTTGCTATTTGTATTATTTGGCATTTATACTATCTGTATATTGCTGAATAAACTGTTCCCTTGCGCATGGTCTGCCATAATAATAGCCCTGCAAATAATCCACCTGCATTTCCTTCATTTTCTGGCACCATTCCTTCTGCTCAATGCCTTCGGCACATATCTTGACATTAATGCTATGTGCCATCGGAATTATATTTTTATACAGTTCATAATCCCTTTCATCATTCATCGCCTTTGCGGTTTTGTCTGTTCACCAAATACTTTAAATATATTCTCACTCACAACAAGAACCTTTCCTTCATAATAGCTTTATGATAAACCTTTAATCTTTAAAGAGCTTAAATCTGTTTACACGTTCATTCATCTTATCTGCACCCTCTGCGAGGTTAATACTGATTGCTGTATTCTCTTCTGAGGATGCTGCAGTACCCTGTACTACACCTGAAAGCTGTTCAATACCCTGTCCAATCTGTTCTAATGACTCTGCCTGTGTATTAGCCTTCTCCATAGTATTCTGTGCCATTTCTGCGAATGAATCCATATCTGCAATAATCTGGTTAAAGGCATCTGCTGTTGTTCTTGTAATTTCATTACCCTTCTGGATTTCAACTAAAGTCTTATCGATTAATTCTCTTGTATTTACCGCTGACTTAGCACTATCTGATGCAAGCTTTCCTATCTGGTCTGCAACTACTGCAAAGCCTTTTCCTGCCTCACCTGCCCTTGCAGCCTCAATAGATGCATTAAGAGCTAACAGATTAGTCTGCGAAGCAATATCTTCAATATCAGTAATAATATTACCTATTTCCTTAGATATTTCTGTAATGTGCTCCATTTCTGTCAGAAGAATATTCATTTTTTCTTTTTCATCGTTTGCTTTGTTTGCAGAAGCCTTTACACGTTCAGATGCATTCTTTGTTTCACTTGCTGTATCCACTGCAAGATCAACAACTGTATCTATTGTGGCATTAAGCTCCTGAATAACTCCTGCCTGCTCTGTTGCACCATCTGCTAACGACTTTGATGCACTTTCTACTTCCTTGGCATTATGTGTAACCTGTTCTGCAATATTGCTTATTTCTGACAATGTACTGTTAAAACGCTTTAAAATGTAAACAAGTGAATCCTTTAATTCTGAAAAATCACCCAGAAATGGTGTAATATCATCACCATTTCTTGTTAAATCACCCTGTGCTATGAATTTAACCTCCTGTGAAATCTCACTGACATAAGCCGAAAGAATGCCCATAGCTTCCTTAAGCCTTGTAATAGTATCACCAAACTCATCATCAGCTTCATATGTAAGCATATCCACGTTAGACAGTTCACCCTTTCTAAGACTGGCAACTGCCTCATCAATCTGACGTACTGGTTCTGTGATTGAGTCTGATATTATTCTACCAATAATTGTTGAAATCACTACAATCGCAATTCCTGTTATAATAATGACAATAAAGATAATTATAGTACATATATTAGCAATTGCTTTTGCCGCATCTAATTTCGCCTGGAAATCATCACATAATATATTTAACTTTTCTACAAATGTCTTATTACTTTCATACACACTTCCAGTCATAAGCTTTGCAGCTTCAGCCTGTTTGCCATCTCTACTAAGCTTATATATATTATCTGAGGCTGACCTGTAATCCTCCCAGGCTGTACTTGCCTTTTCTAACTCAGCTTTACCTGTCTGTGCTTTCTTATTTGAATTAATTATTTTCTCTAACTTAGCAGTAGTATCCTTTATCTCATTCTCCATATCATCAGTTTCCTTTTCACAGGCTGCCATAGCTGCTGAATCTGATTCTACAAGATGCTGATACTGCTTGATTCTATATTTAGCAGTTATTGTTTCTAATTCCTGCAGATACTCAAGTGAAGGAGACCACACTTCCGTAATATTACGTATATTCGAACGAATCACTAATGTTGATACAAGCGCCACCAGTACAAAAAATGCTGTCATAACAAGTACTGCCATACGATATACCTTCAATTTCGCTGCAACTCTTAAATTACCTATCCAATTTCTTAACTTTGCCATATAGTTTCCCTTTCTTTCGTTTTTTCAATTCTATTGTAATAATAAACTTTTTCTGAAGCACATTGTAGAAAAGCCAGATAAATCCCGATATTCTCCAGCTCTTATAATCCTTCTTCAAAAAAGCTTTGTTAAAAATATCACAGAATTGTCTAAATTGCAACAAAAAAAATAATATTTTTTGTTTATTTTCCCAAAAGAATAATTTATATATATAACATAATATTGCATTTAAGACTCCTGCTATAGTAGTCTTGCACTATATCTTTTCTCTTTTTTATACATATCTGCTAACATCCTTAAGAGCAGGCGTTCACACCAGCCTCTTAACAACTGCCACAAATGCATCAACTATGAATATAGCAAGTGCAATCGCTCCTGCTGCACCGATGGTATGCACAAGACTTAATAGTGCCTCCTGTGTATCTGCTGTAAACAGGTAATAAACCGTCTCATACATGCCAGCTCCCGGCACAATCGTAAGTATAGACGGAATAAGCGTTGTTGTTACCGGTGTCTTAATAAGTCTCGCAAGAATATGCGATATGACTGCCAGTACCAATCCTGACACAAAGGTAGCCATAAGCATAGATGTATACCTTTCCGTATAAAGATATACAGCCCATCCTGCCATACCTAATATTCCATTAACAACAAGACATCTTTTCGGTGCTTCAATAAGAACTGAAAAGCCTATTATTGCACCAAAAGCAAATATACTTTGTAATAGCATAATTCTCCATTCTTTAAATCATATTTACAGGCTACAATAATAATAATCCCACATATACTCCAAGGGCAATCATCGCCGCCTCTGTAAACGCCTGCAGTATATTTGCATTACCTGAAGCGTAATCCCCATGAAGTGTATCTCTTATGGCATTGGTTATGGCTGCACCAGGTACAAGCACCATAATTGAGCCTATGATTATCCTGTCGATATGCGAGCCTATTCCTGCCTGCACCGTAACATAGGCAATAACTGATATTACTATAGATGCCACAAGATCATTTATAAGTGGATTTAGTGCAATTTTCTTTCCGATATGAAGCCACACTGCAAGAAATATTCCAACTATTGCCGTTGCTGCCATATCCTTAAAATCACCACCATACATCCCAGCAAAAAAGGCCACAACAAAAACAGTACATATATCCTTAAGCCACCAGGGATACTGGGATTTCTTAAGATGCTTAAGCTGCGAAAAGGCCTCATCTAAGGATATAATTCTCATGTAGAACTTTCTTGATATATCATTTACCTGGGCTATTACATTAAGATTGGTCGCACCCTTATTCACGCGCCTTATAACTGTAAGTGCATCTATTGATGGATCGTCAAGTGATATCATAATACCTGTTGACACTACAAATGCTTCACTTGTTTTAAGACCTGAGGTTTTGAGTATATAATTTATCGTTTCCTCTACACGGTATATCTCAGCTCCGTTCTCTAACATAATAGTGCCTGCAAGTGCCGCCGTATCAATAAGCAGCTTATAATCCGGCTGCCCTGTTTTCTTCACATCCGTTCCTGTAGTTTCTTTTTTTGTATCACCAGCCTTAACCGCCTGTATCATCTCAGCCCCTCCTTCCTTATATTTTCTTTATATCTTCCTTGTAGCTACTTTATATCTTCTTTATATCTTCCTGCTATTTTCCTAATAGCTTATTTATATTTACGTTATGATTTTATATACTCTGCCTTTATCTGAAGGTATACTTCTTTAATTC
>CAKRKK010000078.1 GCA_934358235.1 uncultured Lachnospira sp. | reverse complement strand
TTATAGAAACTTAGCTAAACAACAATATTTTATTCATCGAAGATGCTTACGATTTCTCCATCCATTATCTTATTCATATTCTTTACAGCACAGAAGTTTCCACACATAGAGCAGGTATCCTCTTTCTCAGGTTTAGCTTCCTGTCTGTATCTTCTTGCTTTTTCAGGATCAATTGCTACATCAAACTGAGCATCCCAGTCAAGCACCTTTCTGGCGTTATCCATCTTTAAATCCCAATCAGCAGCGTGTGGTATACCCTTGGCTATATCAGCAGCATGTGCGGCGATTCTGGTTGCAATAATACCTTCTTTAACATCATTAAGATCTGGGAGTCTTAAGTGTTCCGCAGGAGTTACATAGCATAGGAATGATGCACCATAGGTAGCAGCAATTGCACCACCAATTGCTGAGGTTATGTGATCATATCCAGGGGCAATATCAGTAACTAATGGACCAAGTACATAGAAAGGGGCACCCTTGCATATAGTTTTCTGGATTTCCATATTTGCCTGAATCTGGTTAATAGGCATATGACCAGGACCTTCAATCATAACCTGTACGTCCTTATCCCATGCGCGTCTTGTAAGCTCACCAAGAGTAACAAGCTCTTCAATCTGCGATATATCGGAAGCATCCATAATACATCCAGGACGGCAGGCATCACCAAGACTCATGGTTACATCGTATTCCCTGCAGATATCAAGGACTTCATCATAATATTCAAAGAAAGGATTCTCATTTCCAGTCATTTCCATCCAGGCATAGATAATAGAACCACCTCTTGAAACTATATTCATAAGTCTTTTATCAGCTCTGAATTTCTTTGCAGTTGCCTTATTAATACCACAGTGAATAGTCATAAAATCAACGCCATCCTCTGCGTGCATTCTTACAATATCAATCCATTCCTTAGCAGTAATATCCTTGAGTGCTTTATGATAATATACAACTGCGTCATATATTGGCACAGTACCTATAATGGCAGGGCATTCAGATGTAAGCTTTCTTCTGAATGTCTGTGTATCACCGAAGGAGCTAAGATCCATAATAGCCTCGGCTCCCATCTTAACAGCGTTATTAACCTTATCAAGCTCCATATCAAGATCAACACAATCTCTTGAAGTTCCGAGATTAACATTTATCTTAGTCCTAAGCATAGAACCTATACCGTTTGGTTCAAGACAGGAATGTTTCTTGTTAGCTGGAATGATTATCTTTCCACAGGCGACAAGCTTTACAAGTTCATCTATGTCCATGTATTCCTTTTTGGCAACTGCTTCCATTTCTTTAGTAATGATGCCCTTTCTTGCAGCATCCATCTGAGTAGTGTATTCCATATTAATCCTCATTTCTGCGCACCTTTCTGGCGTATAATGGTTTTGTGGCAGGTGCACACAGACACAAATCCCGCGTGTGAAATTCCTTTCACTCTGACATACATTCATATAAAATATATAAAACTTTAATGTAATAAGATATAGGGGTATAGGATAACCGATATGGAATGAATAATTATGCGTAAAGCCAGATAGACAGCAATAAAAACGACTATTAATACAAATATAAACAACGTCGAATTATTTATATTAATGTTTAATATAGAACTCCCTACGATGGCATTATCCATATCAGGTTATGGGTCGGAACCGAATTCCCTCTCAGCCAGGCATTGCCACATAAGCATAAGCCTTCTGCTCCCCAGAATATATCTGCTACAAGTATAACATCAGATAAATAAAAGTCAATAAATTTTAGTTGTATACATTTTGCACGTAAATTATGCAGTATAAACTTTGCTCGTGAAATTTGCTTATGGGATTATGAACTAAAAAAGGTGCCGCTTATTCATCGGCACCTGCGTAATGATTCTGTATCTGTGCAGCCTTCTGTGCACGTTTTTCTGGTAATACATATAAAATATAATATATGAAGCCCATAAGGAGAATTCCTCCGGCTACATCATATAAAGAATGCTGCTTCAAAAATACAGTAGACATACATATAAGAATACATAATACTAAAGAAGCACGCTTTATTGCAGAATGTCCATTAAGAGCCTTACATCTGCTAAGAGCAATATGAACTGCTACTGAGTTGTATACGTGGATACTTGGAAATACATTCGTAGGAGTATCAGTTGCATATAATCCGGCTATCAGCTTTCCGAAAATATTATCAGAAAGTGACTCAGGTCTTAAGGTCAGTCCGTTTGGGTAAATCATACATATGAGCATACATGCAGACATACCTATTATAAGAGAAAGAGCGAAGCTTATAAATTCCTGATTGCTGGCTTTAAGTAACATAAATATGCAGGCCGAAAGTATATAGGCAAACCATAAAAGATAAGGAATAATAAATATTTCCAGAAAAGGTATATAATCATCTAAGGGACCGTTGATTATATGTATTCCGGGATAATCCATAGTTATTTTATTTTCAAGAAAGAAAAACCATGGCAGGTAAATCAGCACATATGACGCAAAAAGCAGCCGCCACCATATTTTTTTTAATGTTTTCATAAATTGATATCCTTTTTAATATTTAATATATTTATAATTATTACAAAATGTTTTGAAATTATAGCATTGTTTTAAATTAAATTCAAGCTTATAGGTACAAGCAGTTGCTGTTATGTGTTTACAAAGTCAGCAAACTTTAATATAATAAAACGATACGGGAGTTGATTTAATTAACTCTATAATCAGATTATAATACAAAGTAGCAGAATTGATATACAAACAATTTATATTTAATAAATTAATATGCAAAATATGAGTTTTTTAATATAGAATACCTGTTATAAGGTTATTTATTTTTACATGATAGCTTGTTATTATTAATATAGAATCGAGGGAAATATGCTTAAGTTAAGCCATATAAAGAAAGGATATAACAAAAAGGATGTGCTTACTGATGTGAGTTATACATTTGAAGAGGGGAATATATATTCGCTGTTAGGATGTGCAGGAGCAGGAAGGACAACTTTGTTTGAATGTATATGTGGAGATGTTCCGGTTGATGAGGGAGAGCTTGGGATGCCACCAAGAGTAAAGGTGTTCTATGCAGCTAAGCAGAGCATTCTGCCAGTATATATAACTGGATATGAATTCATAAGCATGCTGTGTGATATGAGCTCAGATGATATTGAGCCGGAGGAATTCTTTGATAAAGTGGGGCTGAGTGTTAAACAGAGAGATAAGCTTATTGCGGATTATTCTTTTGAGGAAAAGAAGCTTCTGCAGTTGGCATCTATGCTTATTGTCAAGCCTTATATAGTACTTTTTGATGAGCCTCTGGATTATTGCAGTGAGGAGTATGTGACACGTTTTTTAAGTGTGCTTAATTCCTTTAAAGAAAACAGGATAATCATAGTATCTTCGGGAGTACTCGAAATGTCAGCACGTATCAGCCCTGATACTATTGTGCTGAATAATGGTGAATTCAACTATATAGATAAGGAAACAATGACAATACCAGAGATAAGAAAAGCGGTATTAGATATATTAGGGGAGGCAGACAATGAAATTGTTTAGAAAGCTGTTTGCTGAAAAGCTATTAAGGTTTTATGAGGGAACTAATGCAGGAATACGATATTTAAGTATGGCACCTGTTCTTAAGAATCATATAAAAGAGGAAACCTTTGCTGAGAATTCCAAGGCAAGGCTTGCAGTAGGAATAATTGCCCAGCTTTTTGTGGTTTTATGGGAATTTATTAAAAAGCTTATGTATGTTTTCGTGCTTATATATCTTCCTTATGTAATTATAAGCATGGAATGTCCGCTTATAAAGGCAAATCAGGAGCTTACAATAATATATATGTTTATTCTGTTATCTATCATATGTGGAAGTCTTGCCAATAATATTCTGTTTACGGTGGGAGATAGGGATTACCTTATGATGAGGGTTATGTTTATAAGTCCATATATGAATTTCTTAGGTAAATTAATATATAAGATGGTAACTGAGTTTGTATTTTATTTTATTATATTAAATATTTTTGGAGTTACACCAGTGCATTCGCTTATGTTATGTATACTTACTATGTGTGTAAGACCAATAGGTGAAATGTTTGCTATTTTATCGTTTGACCATTTTATATGGGTGTATGAGAATAGAAGTGTATTTAATGGTACAGTTATGGCAGTCTGTGTACTGCTTGCGTATGGAGTGCCTTTGTTTGCAAGAAGATTATCTTATAGCTGGATGTATGCAGTACATCCATTTATAATAATTCTGTTTCTGCTTGCAGGTGCAGGTGCTATGTACTTTTTATGGTGGTACAAGTATTACAGGAAGATAGTAAGAGAAGCTATGCATATGAAGCATGAGAATTAGAATATTAGTACAAAGTAATCATAGGTTCAGGGTGGAGTGCAGTTATGAAAAGGTTGAGTGAGAAAGAAAAAGAAAAAAGAAGATTAATTGCATTCAGAATGGGGCTTGTAATAATATGTCTTGTTGTAGTATTTGTTTTTGCACGTTCATATTATTATAAAAGCAAGCAGGATGATCTTGATATAAAGTCAAGATATACATTTTCGGTAGATATAGATGCGTATGGAAATGAACTGTCAGAGCAGTATCAGACAACGGCAGTCACTTATGATGACTCCTCTGTGGTAAGTACGGTGCCGGATGTTTATGAGGTTGAAACTAAGAAGATAGCAAAAACCTGGATTAATGCGTATGTAAGGCAGTATATGAATGAATATCTTCCAGCGAATAAAGCTGTAAGAAAGGTTTCAATAGATAATATAGAAACTCTTAATGAAGATGAACATATAGCACTTATAAGTTTTTCAGTCATATTAAAGAATCCATCAACTGATTGCTTTATTTCCTGGGATGGTATAACAGATAATGGCAGATTAAAGTGCGAGTGGGTTATAGGCTATTATCTTGATGCACATTCTGATAATACAGCCTCTGTATATGTTGCTTCGGTTATGAGCCCTGAGGAATATGGCATAGCACAATATAATGAGAAGGCAGGAGTGACGGCAAGCAAGGAGGATACCTCTAATACATCTGCAGAACGTCTGACAAAATACATAATAAGAGATAATATATTAAGTGTAACCTATGATGGCGGACAGCATTACACAACTGTGCCTGTGGATATAGAAAATCTTTTGTTTGAGGCGAATAGCACAAGCACGCTTAAGGATGGAAGTTATATGATAACAACCTCAAAGACAGCATTTATATATGGAGGAAAGACGGGGGCTGCAGATAAGGTACCGGTAACTATATGTTATTCTAATGATAAAGGGGCTAACTGGACAACCTGTGAGCTTGATAGCATATATAATGCAGAGGATTATTATGTGCATTTTTTTGATGAGAATAAGGGTGTAGTGGTTTGTGGTTATGCAATGACTGATAATGAGAAGGAGTCTTATAAAATATATAAGACGGATAATGGAGGTGAGTCATGGACTACAGTAGGAAGTGGCCCTGCGAATTATCTTCTTAAGGGCATTGCGTATGTTGATGAAAATGTTGGCTTCTTCTGTTTTAACTATATGGATGGCATGGATGGCAATCTGTATATAACAAAGGATGGTGGAAAGACTTTTTCTAAAGTAAATCTTCCAGAACAGGAGCTTGATAGTACAGCTAAATCGGAAATAGGCTCATCATCACAGCAGTCTGAGGAGCTTAAGTGGAGTAATGTATATAAAGAAGCTCTTGTTCCAGTAGTAGATGAAAAAGGTGTTATCACTATATATCTTACACAGGGCAGTGATGGTACATATAATGATGGAAAAACTGCTGCCAAGTATCAGTCCTCTGATAAAGGAGAAACCTGGAACTATATAAGCCAGCTAGAGATAACACAGAATTCTACAATAAAGACAACAACGGCAAAAACTGGCAATTAGCAGAGTAACATTCTAAGAGCAATATTATGAGTGTAATTTCTTGAGAATTTTTTTTAGATATTTCTAAAGTGATTCTTGAGTGATTATAAGTTTTACTTGAATTATTATGCATAGTATGATAGTATTTATTAAGTTTAAGAAAAAAAGGCATTTTTGTGTCTTTTTTTTTGCGCAAAAGTCAATTGAAACTATATAAAGCTTATAAAAAGTTGTGCTTGCGCTGCATTAAGAAGCTGATAAATAATTATGGTTAAAGTATAGTTATGGTTACAATTGCTATTGTGTATAGCTATAAACAATAACAAATTAAATACGAAAGGGAATAGGTGGCATTCATGAAAGCATTTTTAATACTTGAAGATGGAACAGTATTTAAGGGAACAAGTATTGGTTCCACTCGCGAAGTCATTAGCGAAATAGTTTTTAATACTTCGATGACAGGATATCTGGAGGTGTTAACTGATCCTTCATATGCAGGACAGGCAGTTACAATGACATATCCTCTGATTGGCAACTATGGCATCTGCTATAAAGATATGGAGTCTGAAAAAGCATGGCCAGATGGATTTATTGTGAGAGAATTATCAAGGATGCCAAGTAACTTCAGAAATGAAGCTCCTATACAGAAGTTCCTTTTAGATAATGATATACCAGGTATATGTGGTATAGATACAAGAGCCCTTACTAAGATATTAAGAGAAAAGGGTACTATGAACGGAATGATTACAACTAACGAGAACTATAATCTTGATGAAGTACTTCCAAAGATTAAGGAATACAAGGTTGCAGGGGTTGTTAGAAAGGTTACCTGCAAGGAAAAGTATGTACTTAACGGAGACGGACCAAAGGTTGCACTTATGGATTTCGGTGCAAAGAAGAATATTGCTAAGTCACTTAATGACAGAGGCTGCGAGGTTACAGTTTATCCAGCATACACAAATGCTGAGGAAATCTTAGCTTCTAATCCAGATGGTATTATGTTATCAAATGGACCTGGAGATCCTAAGGAATGTGTAGAAATAATTGAAGAAATAAAGAAGCTGTATGCAAGCAATGTACCAATATTTGCAATATGTCTTGGACATCAGCTTATGTCTCTTGCAACAGGCGCTGATACACACAGATTAAAGTATGGACACAGAGGTGCTAATCACCCTGTAAAGGATCTTGCTACTGGTAAGGTATATATATCAACACAGAATCATGGTTATGTTGTTGATGAAGCAACACTTAATCCAGAGGTTGCAGAACCAGCATTTGAAAATGTTAATGATAAGACTAATGAAGGCTTATCTTACAAGGGTAAGAATATATTTACTGTACAGTTCCATCCGGAGGCGTGTGCAGGACCACAGGATACAGCGTATCTTTTTGACAGATTTATGGATATGATGAAGAAGGAGGACTAAGACAATGCCAAAGAATCCTAATATAAAGAAGGTTTTAGTAATCGGTTCAGGCCCAATCGTAATCGGACAGGCAGCAGAATTTGACTATGCAGGTACACAGGCTTGCCGTTCTCTTAAGGAAGAGGGAATAGAAGTATGCCTCGTTAACTCTAACCCAGCTACAATCATGACAGATAAGGATATTGCGGATGAAGTATATATCGAACCTCTTACAGTTGAGGCATTAAAGCAGATTATATTAAAGGAAAAGCCAGACAGCATCTTACCTACACTTGGTGGACAGGCTGGACTTAATCTTGCTATGGAGATAGCAGAAACAGGCTTCTTAGAAGAACATAATGTACAGCTTATCGGTACAACTGCACTTACTATTAAGAAGGCAGAAGACAGACTTATGTTCAAGGAAACTATGGAAAAGATTGGTGAACCTTGTGCTCCATCCTTAGTTGTTAATGATGTTCCATCAGGTGAAGCATTTGCAGCTAAGATTGGCTATCCTGTAGTTCTTCGTCCTGCTTATACACTTGGTGGAAGCGGTGGTGGTATTGCCCACAATGTAGAGGAATTAAGAGAAATCCTTGAGAATGGTTTAAGACTTTCTAGAGTTGGAGAAGTTCTTGTAGAAAGATGTATATCTGGCTGGAAGGAAATCGAATATGAGGTAATGCGTGACAGCAACGGAACATGCATAACTATATGTAATATGGAAAATATTGATCCTGTTGGTGTGCATACAGGTGATAGTATAGTAGTTGCTCCTTCACAGACACTTTCAGATAAAGAATACCAGATGCTTAGAACCTCTGCTCTTAACATTATAGATGAGCTTGGTATCACAGGTGGATGTAACGTACAGTATGCACTTCATCCAGACAGCTTTGAGTATTGTGTAATCGAGGTTAACCCTCGTGTAAGCCGTTCTTCAGCACTTGCATCTAAGGCAACAGGTTATCCTATCGCTAAGGTTGCAGCTAAGATTGCACTTGGCTATACACTTGATGAGATTAAGAATGCGGTTACAGGAAAGACATATGCAAGCTTTGAGCCAGCACTTGACTACTGTGTAGTTAAGATACCTAGACTTCCATTTGACAAGTTTATTTCTGCAAAGAGAACACTTACAACACAGATGAAGGCTACTGGTGAGGTTATGAGTATATCAGATAACTTCGAGGGTGGTCTTATGAAGGCTATACGTTCTTTGGAACAGCATGTTGACAGCCTTATGTCATATGACTTTACAGCTCTTACAGATGAAGAACTCTTAGAAGAGCTTGCTATTGTAGATGACAGAAGAATCTGGAAGATAGCAGAAGGCTTAAGAAGAGGCATAGAGCCAGCAGTTATGCATGACATAACAAAGATTGACAGATGGTTTATAGATAAGCTTCAGATTATTGTTGAGATGGAGAATTCTTTAAAGAAGGGACCTCTTACAGAAGAACTCTTAAGAGAAGCTAAGAGAATAGAATTCCCAGACAATGTTATTGGAGAGCTTACAGGCCATACAGAAAGAGAAATTAAGGAATTACGTGATAAGTACAACATTCATGCCGCATTTAAGATGGTTGATACATGTGCGGCAGAGTTTGCTGCAACAACTCCTTACTATTATTCAGTATTTGGCAGTGAGAATGAAGCAACAGAAACTCATGATAAGAAGAAGGTGCTTGTACTTGGTTCAGGTCCTATTAGAATAGGACAGGGTATTGAGTTTGACTTCTGTTCAGTTCATTGTACATGGTCATTTAAGAAAGAGGGTTATGAAACTATCATTATCAACAACAACCCAGAAACAGTTTCAACAGACTTTGATATTGCTGATAAGCTTTACTTTGAGCCTCTTACAGCAGAGGATGTTGAGAGTATTGTTGAGTTCGAGAAGCCGGATGGTGCAGTTGTACAGTTTGGTGGACAGACAGCTATCAAGCTTACAGAAGCACTTATGAAGATGGGAGTGCCTATCCTTGGAACTAAGGCAGAGGATGTAGATGCTGCAGAGGATAGAGAGCTGTTTGATGAAATACTTGAAAAGACAGAGATTCCAAGAGCTAAGGGACAGACTGTATTTACAGTTGAGGAAGCTCTTAAGGCTGCTAATGAACTTGGTTATCCAGTTCTTGTACGTCCTTCATATGTACTTGGTGGACAGGGCATGCAGATTGCTGTTTCTGATGAAGATGTAATTGAATTTATGGGAATTATCAACAGAATCAAGCAGGATCATCCAATCCTTGTAGATAAGTATCTGATGGGTAAGGAAATTGAGGTTGATGCAGTATGTGATGGTGAGGATATTCTTATACCAGGTATTATGGAACATATCGAAAGAGCTGGTATTCACTCAGGAGATAGTATTTCCGTATATCCAGCTAAGTCAATCTCTCCAAAGATAACTGAAATGATCGCTGATTATACAGGACGACTTGCAAGAGCTCTTCACGTAAAGGGTATGATTAACATACAGTTTATTGTATACAATGATCAGGTATATGTAATCGAGGTTAATCCACGTTCAAGCCGTACAGTACCATATATCAGTAAGGTTACAGGTATTCCTATCGTACAGCTTGCAACAAGAGTTATAACAGGTGCTAAGATTAGAGATTTAGGTTATGAACCAGGTCTTCAGAAGGCAGCAGATTATTATGCTATTAAGATGCCTGTATTCTCATTTGAGAAGATCCGTGGTGCTGATATCAGCCTTGGACCAGAAATGAAGTCTACAGGTGAGTGTCTTGGTATATCTAAGAACTTTGATGAAGCTCTTTATAAGGCGTTTGAGGGAGCTGGAATCAGACTTCCAAAGCATAAGCAGATTATTATGACTCTTGCAGATAAGGATAAGCAGGATGGCATAGATATAGCACAGAGATTCGAAGCACTTGGCTATAAGATATATGCATCAAGAGGAACAGCAAAGG
>CAKRKK010000077.1 GCA_934358235.1 uncultured Lachnospira sp. | reverse complement strand
TCATAGCACAGCCCTGTCCATTACAGGCAGCAATCGTTGTATCAGAAATAAATGAAAGATTATCTCCAAACATAGCTCCACCCATAACAGATGCCATACATAGCTGTACCGAAAAGCCTGAAGCCTCTGATACAGCTACTGCAATAGGTACAATAAGTGTTATAGTTCCAACAGAGGTTCCCATCGCAGTCGATACAAAACAGGCAACTATAAAAAGTACTGCTACTGCGAATCTGGCTGGTATTATATCAAGCATAAAGTATGCCACACTCTCTGCACTGCTTCTTCCTGCCACTCCTACGAATATGCCTGCTGTAAGGAATATAAGAATCATTGTTATTATATTCTTATCAGCTAATCCTGACGCCATTATCTCAAGCTTCTTATCAAAAGCTACACCTTTATTCTGCATACAGGCTACAAGTATTGCCACAAGAAATGCTGCTATAATAGGAATATTATAAAAACCCATAGGAATTTTCATAACATACTCAAATACAATTCCAAACCCCAGATATAATATTAAAAAAACAAGTATCGGCATTAACGCCGAAGCATTTGACTTCTTCATATATAACTACTTCCTCCATTCAGAATAGTATAATATAATATTTCAGAAGTGTCAAAGCTGTAAAAACACTAAAGCACGTACCAAAACCAAAGCACACACTTATGCACACATAAAACCAAAATAGCAGAAGCTAGAACTGCTTAAACACTCTCACATACTCTGTAAGCCTGTTTCCAATATTGCTGTTAATATCCGCCTCACGCTTTATATCATTAATAGAAGCCACTATCCTTCCTGTTCCATCGGCAGACTCATTTATTCCCTTAGCGCTCTCATCAATCGTAACTGATATATCATTTATTCCAGAATTCATCTCTGTCATAGTATTCTTTAGCATTCTTGCACTTTCTAAGAATCTGTTGAGAATATCATTAACATTATCAGCATCAGCCCTATATTCCTCTGTAATGCTTCCAAATTTCTCATAATCCGAAAGAATACTTTCATCAACATAATCAAGAAGTTTTTTTGAACTGCCTGTAAGCGAAGTTACGCTTTCAGTAACTATAAGATTGATATCCTGTATATCATTAGCTATATTCCTGCTTTCATCAGCCAGCTTCCTTATCTGTTCAGCAACAACTGCAAAGCCCTTACCTGCTTCACCAGCTCTTGCAGCCTCTATTGATGCATTAAGTGCCAGCATATTAGTCTGTGAGGATATACTAAGGATATCCTCTGTAAGCTCCTGTATTTTTTCGACCTGACGGCTGTTATTAATTGATTCTGTAAGGCCTTGTTTTATCTCAGCTACCATTTTATTAGCAGAAGCCTGCCCATTTTTCGTATCCTGCATATATTTTACAGATTTATCCAGTATCTGTGATGTAATTTCATTACCTCTGTCTATCTGTTCATTAACATCCACAATCGCAGCTAATATATTATCAGAGCCTGCATTTATCTGTTCAACAGTAGCTGATACCTCCTGCATTCCGGCAGCCATCTGCTGCATAGCCGCTGATACATTGACAGCGTTATTATTAACCTCGCTTATGTTTAAACCTATATTATCCGATGCTTCTTTTATATTATCAGATTGTTCTTTTATGTCCTTCATAATATTCTGGAGTCTTTCTATGAATTCATTAATTCCTAAAACAAGCTCTCCAATTTCATCATCTGATTTAACAGATATACGTGCTGTAAGGTCGCCCTCATTCTGTTCTATATCCTTTATTATATCAGCTAACTGCCTGCTTGCTGACTTTAACGGACGTATTGTAATAATAATCATTATTACAATAAGCACTCCTAATACACACATAATTGTAAGTATTACAGCAAATGCTATAACTGATATATGATACTGGTCATTAAGCTTTGCAGATGCCTCATTTACCTGGCTGTTAATAAGTGAATCCAGCTTGTCCGCCGCTGCTTCAAGCTGTGTTGTTATACTGTCATCGCCCTCTGCAGTAAGTTCAAAAAACGCATCCATATCTGAATTATCACCGTTAAGAACCGACTGGACTTTAGCACTATATTCTTCATATATTTCCTTATATTCTGCCAGTCCGTCAAGCACCTCCTCGTTTCCAAATGCATTTATGGCTGCTTCAAGCTCAGTAAATGAAGATGTAAGTTCTTCTATTACTTCTTCCATATTAGCCTGCATATCTGAGGCATTGTCTGAGGCCCCCGGCTGTGTCTTTTCAGTTGCAGCCGTTTTCTGTGTATCATCCATCTTCTGTTCTGATGGCTCACCCTCTGATGGTTTAGATGCATCCTGTACGGTCTGAGTCTTATCAGCCTGATTCATACGGTTCTGCATCCTGAATGCCGCAGAACTGTTAGCATATTTCTGCACCTTCTCTATTGCCGTCGATGTATCTGCCATTATTGATACTGCCTGCATACAATCATTAGATATCTTCTGGCTTTTATCATTCATACTGTGTACCATTGCAAATAGTATTATTATACCTGCTGCTCCTGCCGCAAATAAAGCTCCGGCAAAAACAAGTATCTTTGCGCTTATCTTCTTTTTCATATGAATCTCCATTTCTTCCTGTGTTTATAGTAAATAACAGACATCTGCCTGTCTTTATTAATTATCTTAGATACATATTGTGATTAAAAAATGGTTATTTTGTGGCTAAAATATGAAAAGCTGGTAATTGTTCCAATTTTTGTACTTATTTTTGTAAAGCTGCTTTAATGAAAATATATAGAATTTTACTTATAATTGGTATATAATATCTTAACTAGGAAAATTATTATTCAAATGATGTAGAATAACTTTATTTATGAATACATTATAGAAGCTGTAACAATTGAACCAGCATGGAGAACTTATTATATGATTACAAGACGTTTAGTAAGGACAAGACAATTAAAAGAGGGCATGAAAATCGACCAGTCAGTAGTAGACAGAGCTGGACGAAATCTTGTACAAAAAGGTTCCATTCTTGATAATTACGTCATTGACTCACTTCTAAGGATGGGGGTTATGATGGTATATATACAGACTGGCGAAGCATCTGAGGAAGATATCGAAAAAAGTATTTCACCACAGGCCAGAAAGCAGATAGAACGTCTTCGTACTGATGACCGTTCCAAGGTAGAGCTCTCTAATAGTGTTAAAACCCGGGTTGCCGAGGGAATACAATATATATATACCAATGCAGAATCAGACCAGCTTGCAGATACTACAAACAGCATAGCAGCCAGCCTTATGACAGCCATCAACGATAATGATGCCATCGCCATAGATATTAATGCACTTAAGACAAGTGATGAATACACCTTTAAGCATAGTGTTGATGTTGCTACCATGTCTATGATACTGGCAAAGCAGCAGGGATTATCACAGAAGCAGATATATGAGATTGGAGTTGCCGGTCTTCTTCATGATATAGGCAAAACCAGAATTCCATTAGAGATTCTTAACAAGCCTGCAAAGCTTACAGAGGATGAATTCTCTGTTATGAAACAGCATCCTGTATTCGGATACCGTATGATAAAGGATAGAAATGATTTCAACAATGAAATATGCATGGCCGTACTTCAGCACCATGAAAAAATGAACAGCAAAGGATACCCTGTTGGTTTTCCAAGCGATAACATAACCCAGTATGCCAGAATCCTTTCTGTAACCGACATCTATGATGCACTTGTAACTGAAAGGCCATATAAGTCTGCATTCTCACAACGTGATGCAGTTGAGATGATTATGTCTATGACTAGTGAGCTTGACCTTACTGCTATGAAAAGCTTCTTAGAAAGCATTATATTATACCCTGTTGATTCTATCGTTGAGCTAAGCAATGGTGAACGTGCCAGAGTTGTTAAAAACAATACACATTACATATTACGTCCGACAGTTGTTGGCATTAAATCAGGAATTGTATATGACCTTAGCAATGACCTTTCATGTGCCAATATAATTATAAAATAATTGCAGCTTCGTTTAATAAAAAACGGTCCCTGATTATATCAGCGACCGTTTTTTATTATATTATTTTTATCATATTATTTCTTATTATTTTATTCTTCACCCATATTGGCAAGTTTAGCAGCCTGATCTGCTGCTATGCAGGCATCGATAATTTCCTGTATATCACCATTCATAATCTTATCAAGCTTGTAAAGAGTAAGTCCTATTCTATGGTCCGTAACACGTCCCTGTGGGAAATTATAGGTTCTTATCTTTTCAGCTCTGTCACCTGTACCTATCTGGCTTCTTCTTGCATCTGCTTCTGCATCGTGTGCCTTCTGTGTTTCAAGATCATATAACTTTGCCCTTAAGAGTGCAAACGCCTTTTCCTTATTCTGTATCTGTGACTTTTCTGTCTGTGAATAAATAACTATACCAGTTGGATAATGAGTAAGACGTACGGCTGAATCAGTTGTATTGACACACTGTCCACCATTACCTGAAGCACGCATTACGTCTATACGGATATCCTTATCATCTATCTGGATATCAACCTCCTCTGCTTCTGGCATAACCGCAACCGAAGCAGTTGAAGTCTGTATTCTTCCGTTAGATTCTGTTACCGGAACTCTCTGTACTCTGTGTACTCCACTTTCATACTTCATAACAGAGTAAGCACCCTGTCCCTTAACCATGAATTCTACTTCCTTCATGCCTCCGATTCCAGTTTCATCAGCATTAACAACTTCTATCTTCCAGCCCTTTGAATCTGCATAATGTGAGTACATACGGAAAAGCTCTGCTGCAAAAAGCGCCGCCTCTTCTCCACCTGCACCTGCTCTGATTTCAACAACAATATCCTTATCATCATTAGGATCCTTAGGAAGCAGAAGAATCTTAAGCTTCTTCTCTAACTCCTCAACCTTCTTCTTTGAGTCAGCAAGCTCCTCTCTGGCCATTTCAAGTAATTCATCATCACTTTCCTCAGCTATCATAGAAAGGCTGTCCTCAATATTCTGCTTATTAGCCTTATATTCTGTATAGGCTTCTACTATTGGAGCCAGATTGCTCTGCTCCTTCATATATTTTCTAAACTTATCCTGATCATTGACTATATCAGGATTTCCAAGCTCTGCTGTTACGTCTTCATATCGACGTAATGTATCCTCTAATCTATCAAACATGCTCATAATATTCCGACTCCATTCTGTTTGTCACATAACATATATTTACATCACCGGCCTCATTACTAATCAATGCCGATTATCAATAATATCTTGCAATTACAACTCTGTCAAGTCCTGCAAGATCCTTTATAACTCTGATATCCTTATATCCATATTCAGACATTATATCACTTACTTCCTGTGCCTGATTATATCCTATCTCATAACACAGATAACCACCTTTATTAAGATATTCTCCTGCAGCCTTTGTTATTGCCCTGTAAAACCTAAGGCCATCCGTATCACCATCTAAGGCAGCCATCGGATCGTGAAGCCTTACCTCAGCATCCAGCTTTCGTATATCATCCGTTGGGATATATGGTGGATTAGATACGATAACATCAAACAGCAGTCCACTATTCTCTAATTTATCAAACAGATTACTGTTAATATATTCAACCTGTAATGCAGCATTAAGTTTTCTATTGTACTCTGCAACCTTTAGTGCATCTATTGATATATCAACACCCACCGCACAATGGCTGTCTGTACCTGTATGCCCTGCGGCTGCAAGTGATATTATAATACATCCTGAGCCTGTACACATATCAAGCACTCTGCTCTTGGAATCAGTAAGCTTCATAACCTCATCTACAAGCACCTCAGTATCAGGTCTTGGCACAAGTACTTTATCATTCACCATATATTTTCTTCCATAAAAATACGTGTAGCCCATTATATGCTGAAGCGGTATATGGCGGGCTCTTTTATTTATGGTCTCAAGATAATTCTTAAGTTCTTCTTTTCCTATGCTTTCTGTCGCATTAATAAGATACCTCGTCCTGTCTATACCTGTTATATAAAGAAGCAATTCCAATGCGTCATAATCCGGACTCGCTATGCCCGTCTGTTCTAATACTCTGGCACCATATCTGACAGCTTCCCTGTATGTCCGTATAGCAGGTATATTATTCACATTATATGTCATAATAGTCAATCTCTGTCTCTCTGCTTAAATAAAGGTACATCGTCTGCATTAATATTCTCCGTTGCCTCTGGTTCTTCTATCTTAAAACCAGCCTCAACCTCCTCTACAGACAGATTCTCTGACTCATCTGCTTCCTGTTCCTTCTGTGCTGCAGCCGGATACTCTTCATCCTCTAAACTTAAAGCAATGTCAGGCTCCGCCTGAATTTCCCCTGTCACAGTCCCAGCAGCCTCATTATCTGTCGATACAGACTTTATTTCTACAGCCCTGATAGTTTCCGCCATAGCTGTTTCATGCGCTATCTTTTTAGCATCAATCTTTCTTGTATTCTTTGCCTTGTGTATAAGCTCTCCATCCATAGCAAGCTTTGCCTCTGATGCAAGCATATCTGCCTCTGGATTAGGAGAATGGGCATAATATTCCTTTAAAAAGGCTTCCCAGTCAAACACTTCTTCAACAGCCTTTATAGCAACCTCTACCATATCTTCATCAGGTTCTCTTGTAGTCAGCTTCTGAAGCCACATGCCAGGCTTGCTAAGAACCGTTGTAAAACCGTTATCATTTCTTCCTGCCCATCTTATGAATTCATAAGAAACACCTGCAATAACAGGTACAAGAAGTAATCTTATAACTATCTGAAGTGCTGTATTATCAACTCTTATAAATATAAAAAATACGACACTTATAAACATAACGATGAATAAAAAGCTTGTTCCACATCTTTTATGATATCTGGAACTGTTCATAACGTTTTCAGTAGTAAGTCTTGCACCGTTCTCTATACAGTTGATACACTTATGCTCTGCTCCATGATACATAAATGTCCTTTTTATATCCTTCATAAGTGATATAGCAAGCAGATACAATATAAATATAGCTACTCTTACAAGTCCTTCTATAAAATTAAGAAGGGTTTTAGATGCCACATAGCCTTTTACAAGTCTTGAAACAAAATATGGCAGCAGCATAAAAAGGCCAACGGCCAGAAATACTGATAATATTACTGTAAATGCCATTAATACTGATTCGAATTTATCTTTAAATAATGACTTTCCAATTTCATCAGCCTTTGTTTTCTTCTGTTCCTCAGGATCATCATAAAATGACGCTGAATAATTTATCGTGGATATGCCTGTCACAAGCGAATCTATAAAGCTTACAACACCTCTTATTACAGGATACCCCATCCATTTATGTTTATCTGTAAGAATCCTGCAATCTCTTACAGTAACTTCTATTTCCTTGTCAGGCTTTCTTACCGCAATAGAATATTTATCCTTATTGCGCATCATAATCCCCTCAATAACAGCCTGTCCACCTATTCCGGATGTTTTCATAGTGTTATACCTCCTACATTATTAACCTACGCAAACAAAAAAAGTTGAGGTTTATGACAACCTCAACTTCATGCTCACAATTAGTTATTAACACCATACTTCTTGTTGAACTTATCAATACGTCCACGAGTTGATGTAGCCTTCTGCTGTCCTGTATAGAAAGGATGGCACTTTGAACAGATTTCTACGTGAATTTCTTCGCTTGTAGATCCTGTTACGAATTCATTACCGCAGTTGCAAACAACCTTTGCCTGATAATATGCTGGATGTATTCCTTCTCTCATTACTTTCACCTCTTTACAATATCTTTATATGATTTATCCTTATTTCTTTTTATCATTTTGATAAACAGCTTTGTTATTGTAACATAGCACTTTATATAATGCAAGCACTAATTTTATTTTTTGTATATTTTTTGTTAGACTCTTCTATTCTTTATTACTGTCTGCACGAACTCAGCATTGTTCTTTGTCTTTGTAAACAGTTCAAGTATTCTTTCCGCTGCCTCATCAGTCTTAAGGCTATTGAGTGCCTTTCTCATAATATCCGCTGCCTCAAGCTCTTCCTTATTAAGAAGAAGATCCTCCCTACGTGTTCCTGACTTCGCAATATCTATGGCTGGGAATACTCTCTTTTCTGAAAGCTTTCTGTCAAGAACAAGTTCCATATTACCAGTTCCCTTAAACTCTTCAAAGACAACATCATCCATCTTACTTCCTGTTTCAACAAGTGCCGTTGCAAGTATGGTAAGACTGCCTCCTTCTCTCATATTACGTGCTGCACCAAAAAACCTCTTAGGCATATGAAGTGCCGCCGGATCAAGTCCACCTGATAATGTACGTCCACTCGCCTGAACTGTAAGATTGTATGCTCTTGCAAGTCTTGTGATACTATCAAGCAGTATAATGACATCCTGCTTCTGTTCCACAAGTCTTTTAGCTCTTTCTATTGTCATTTCTGATACTCTTCTATGTCTTTCAGGAAGCTCATCAAAGGTTGAATAAATAACCTCTACATTGTCACCAACTATTGATTCTTTTATATCTGTTACCTCTTCTGGTCTTTCATCTATAAGAAGAATCATCAGATGCATCTCAGGATTATTCTTAGTTATTGCATTGGCTATCTGCTTAAGAAGTGTTGTCTTACCTGACTTAGGCTGTGATACAATCATACCTCTCTGGCCCTTACCAATAGGTGATATAAGGTCAACCATTCTCATAGCTATCGTATTGGAATTCTTCTCAAGATGGATTCTTTCATTAGGAAATATTGGTGTGAGTGTTTCAAATGCTTTTCTTCTCTGTGCAACAACAGGGCTTAGTCCGTTAACCGTTTCCAGATAATTAATGGCAGAAAACTTCTCATTCTGTGTCTTTGGTCTCTTAGGTCCTCTTATTATATCTCCTGTCTTAAGATTAAACTTCCTTATAAGAGAAGGTGCGACGTACACATCATTCTCACCAGGAAGAAAATTCTCACATCTGATAAATCCGTATCCCTCCTGAAGGACTTCAAGAATTCCATCTGCTATCTCTGGTTCTGTCTCCTCTGCTGTATTCTGTACTGTCTGATTATTATCGACAACTCTGTTATCCTGCTGTCTGCTGTAAGAATACCTGTTATCCTGCTGTCTTGCATCATAAGCAGTTCTTCCATCATTAACCGAGGCTGCTGTGCCTGTATATCTTTCATAGCGGGAGGTTCTTTTAGCTGAATCATATTTCTCCCTTGCTGGTTCATAAACAGAAACCTTCCTTGCCTCCTTAGGCTTGTCCGCAGTCTGTCCTACGCCCTGCTCCTCTAAGCTTTTCTTATTCTGCTCCTCTGCTTCGTCATAAGCTATAATAGCATCTATAAGCTCACTCTTTCTCATAGTTGATATATTCTTGATGTGTCTGTCCTTTGCATAGTCCTTTAATACACTTACTGATAGTTCTTCTAATTTCTCTCTCATTCAATAACCCGCCGTTACAGCTTTTCCTTTCTTTAAATAATTAGCCTTATTACATTATTTCATATAGATTTATTATATTGATGTATATTAAACAGCTATTATCTGTAATTAAATTGTTACATGGGAATCGATACTGATATATGTATCTTAGATTTCAAAAGCTATTATACAATATTTTTTTTATAAATGAAAGACTTATATTGATGATATTTTTAGCTTGTGATATTATATGAATATTGAGGTGATATTTTCACCATTAATTAAAAGAAATTTATTATATACAACTATTTTATTTATGTAATGAAAGGAACATATATATCATGACTAATGCAGAAAAAGCTTTACAGCTTCATGAAGAATGGAACGGAAAGTTCGAAACTACTCCTAAGATGAGCATAACTACAAGAGAGGATTTAGCACTTGCCTATACTCCTGGTGTTGCTGAGCCTTGTAAGGTTATTGCTAAGGATAAGGAGGCAGCTTATAAGTATACTATCAAGGCTAATACTATTGCTGTTGTTTCTGACGGAAGTGCTGTTTTAGGACTCGGTAACATCGGAGCACATGCTGCTATGCCTGTTATGGAGGGAAAGGCTGTTTTATTCAAGTCATTTGGCGGTGTTAACGCTGTACCTATATGTCTTGACACACAGGATACCGAAGAAATTATTAAAACTGTTGTTAATATAGCCCCTGCATTTGGCGGAATCAATCTTGAAGATATATCTGCTCCTAGATGTTTTGAAATAGAATCAAGATTAAAGGAGCTTCTTGATATTCCAGTATTCCATGATGACCAGCATGGTACTGCTATTGTTGTACTTGCAGGTATAATTAATGGTCTTAAGG
>CAKRKK010000076.1 GCA_934358235.1 uncultured Lachnospira sp. | reverse complement strand
GATGCAAAAGGTACATCAGCTTCTTCTTTTATCGGAAGGGCATCCATATCTCCCCTTATAAGAAATACTTTTCCAGATTTCTTTTTACCGGCAAGTGCAATAATACCAGATTTACCGCACATAATTGGTTCGTAGCCCATAGCTATGAGCTCTTTTTTTACATATTCAGTTGTATTCTGCAGGTCAAATCCTGTTTCAGGATGAGAATGCAGATAGCGTCTTGTTTCCACAAGCTGTTTCTGGTATGTAGCAGCTTCTTTCAATATGTCTGTTGTTATCATAAGCAGCCTCCTTTTCAGGTAATAAAAAAGCGAAGATGTCCGTCTGACGTGTGGCACCTTCGCTACATTTAGCAATGTTAGCAACGTTTTAATTATTTGTCAATGAATAATCGTTTATACATTGTCAGTTATTTATTTTTTTGATATAATAATTATAACTTTATTATGGTAGAGTATAAAAGTTAAATCATTACTGATATGCTTAAATTATGCATTGAAAACATATATAGTAGTCAGGATGCATTAAACATAACAGTCAACGGATAATACAGCATACGGAACGGAGAAAAGCCTATGAAGAAAAATAAGTGGTATACAATAAGCGTGTTTATAATAATGTGTGTGTTGTTAAATCTGGCAGGTAAGTGTGTTGCTGGACAGCTCAGGCTTCCATTATGGCTTGATTCACTAGGGACAGTTGCAGCCACTTATGTATGCGGACCTGTATGCGGTGTTATCGTTGGAGTTACTCTTAATATTCTATATTCTATAATATATTCGTGGACATATGCCTGTTATGCCATAGTAAGTGTTTCTATAGCAGTTATTGCAGGCATATGTATAAGTAAGGATTATATGAAAAACTTGCTTGGTGCACTGACCTCAAGCTTCTATATTGCACTTGTTTCTTGTGTTATTTCCGTAATTTTTAATTATATGTTTTTTAATGGTTATACCAATAATATATGGGGTGATGGAGTTGTTGATTCACTTCTGGGAATCGACTTTAATGATTTATTAAGTCATATCGCAGGGCAATTTTATATTGATTTTCCTGATAAGATTGTAACTGTGCTTGCACTCTATATATTTGTAAGGTTTGATAAGGGAAAGAACAGCTTTAATAAAAGGATAATGACAGCCTGTATATATATAGGGATAGCGGCTATGGCAGCAGTACAGCTTGTGGAAGCAGGTACACCTAAGTGTGTGTATGCAGCTTCTGATAATATCAGTAATAACCAGAATAATGAAGAAACACCAGATTATAATACTTACCTGCAGACAGTTTATGGAAGAGAAAACGGAATTCCAGGCGGCTGTGCCAATGATATAGCACAGACTAATGATGGAATACTATGGATAGGAACTTATGGTGGTTTATACAGGTATAATGGTACAGAGTTTAAATGGGTGGATGAATATGCCTCTGTTAAGACTGTAAACTGCCTGTATAAGGATGAAGAGGGCAGATTATGGATAGGAACCAATGATGGCGGCGTATCTATAATGATTGATGAAACAATCATAAATGTTGTATCAGAAAAGGAGGGGTTATCAGCCGATTCCGTAAAATGTATAACACAGGGCTCGGATGGTGATTACTATATTGGTACGACAGATGCTATGTCAATAGTTTCTCTTGCTGGTGGATTAACAGTAAAAAGCTATATAGATGATATAAACTATGCTGTAAGTGCAGACTCTGATAAGAACGGCAACATAGCAGTCGTTAGTGATAATGGACAGCTTAGTCTTGTAAAAAATGCAGCAGTTACTTCAAAATATAGTGCATCAGATGGTGGAAGATATACAACGTGTTCCTTTGATGATGCCGGTATGCTTTATGTGGGAACATCAAAAGGAAATATAGATAAATATGATTTAAATAATAATGCTAATGTACTTACAGAAAGTATAAGCTGTAATGAGCTGAATAATATTAAAGAAATATATTTTGTAGATAACACATTAACAGAAAATGCAACGCTTTTTGTATGTGCAGACAATGGTATAGGATATTATGACAGCCAGAATCAATTTATAAATGTTGATACAGGCAGCTTTAATAATTCAATAGATCATATGACGGCAGATTATCAGGGAAATCTCTGGTTTACATCATCAAGACTTGGGCTGCTAAGATTAAGCAGATCGGCGTTTACACAGCTTAATTATGAACATAATGATTCAAAACAGGTTGTAAATACAGTAACCTTATGGAATGGAAATTATTATATAGGTACAGACAGCGGAATAGCTGTTTCATATACAGATGCAGGCAGTATTGCAACTAATAGTGATTATATGCGGAAGCTGGATAGCACCATGAAGGAGCTTGTGAATAAACTTGTAAAAGAGCTTGATAACGTAAGAATAAGGTGCATAACAACAGACAGCAAAAATAATATGTGGATATGTACAACAGGAAAAGGAATATATGAGGTTACATATAGCGGTGAAATTATAAGATATAATGAGAATAATGGACTAAGTGGAAACAGATACAGGACTATAACAGAGCTGAGTGATAATACAATGCTTGCAGCAGGTGATACAGGACTTAGTTATATTGCAGGGGAAGGCGTAATCGGCAATATAGGCTATTCCATGAAAAACAGTAAGGTATTATGCACCTTAGAAACAAATATATCAGATTATGGAAGAGTTATACTTGCAGGAACAGATGGCAATGGAATAGAAGTTATTAGTGATGGAAGAGTAATAGATAATTATGATAAGGATGATGGTCTTAGCTCGGCGGTTATACTAAGAATGGTAAAGGATGAGTCTGGTGAAGGTATATTCATAGTAACAAGTAACAGTCTGTGTTATATGGATGAGTCAGGCATTATAAGAATATTGGATAATTTTCCTTACTATAACAATTACAATATAGTTAATGGAAATAATGATAATCTTTTTGTGCTTAGCTCAGCCGGAATATATATTGTTGATAAGAACGCATTACTTTCTGGAAAAGAGCTGGATTATAAGCTTCTTAATGGTGATTGTGGACTTGAAGAAGCACTTACGCCGAATGCATGGGATTATATCGATGTTAATAATAACTTGTATATGTCAACCGATGATAGTGTAGTGATAGTCAATCTCAATGATTATAGTGCCAGGATAAGGTCATATCGTATACAGATGAAGTCAGTAAAAGTAGATGGAGAAGCTCTCAGGGTAAAAAGAGGAGAAGAGCTTTATATTGATAGTAAGGCACAGATGATAGAGATGTTTCCTGAGATAATAAACTATTCTGTTAACACTCCTTATGTAAGCATATATCTTGAAGGGTATGATACTGAACCAAGGATAATATTACAAAGTGAGCTGACTAATATAATATATATGAACATACCTGTAGGCACATATACATTTCATTTAGCAGTTCTTGATGAAAATGGCAAGGCACCAATATCTGAAAACACATATACAATTATCAAGGAAGCAAAGATATATGACTATTGGTGGTTTAAGGTTTATATGGTCGGAATATTTGCACTTATAGTTGCATATCTTACGTGGATAATATTCCATACACAGATTAAAAGAACCATCGATTTTCAGAAGAAGGAGCTCGAATTCGTAAAGAAACAGCTTGAGATGGGAAACGAAACAGTACTTACTATCGCAAGGACTGTTGATGCAAAGGATGTTAACACAAGTCAGCATTCACTAAGAGTATCAGAGTATTCGGTCATGATAGCAAAGGAGCTTGGATATAGTGATGAAGACTGCGAAAATCTTAGAAAAGCAGCGTTGCTTCACGATATAGGAAAGATAGGTATTCCAGACAGAATACTTAACAAACCGGAAAGACTTACAGATGAAGAGTATGCAATTATGAAGTCACATGTTGAAAAAGGAGCAGAAATACTTAAAAGCTTTACTCTTGTAAATCACGTTGAGGAAGGAGCCCTTTATCATCACGAGAGATATGATGGAAAAGGATATATGTATGGTCTTAAAGGGGAAGAGATACCTCTTAATGCAAGAATCATCGGAATAGCGGATGCGTTTGATGCTATGACGGCTAACAGAGTGTATAGAAAGAAGCTTGATATGGACTATGTTTTAAGGGAAATACAAAGAGGCAGCGGCACACAGTTTGATCCTGTGCTTGTGGATATTATGCTTAGACTTATTGATAGTGGCAGGATAGACATTGATAATCTGTATAAGGGTGGTGAAGCAGATGAAGATAAGTAATATTAAGAAAATATCTGGTAGGATGCTGTCATATATAGTAAACAGGGAGTGTATCATAACTCTTATAACCTGTGTTGTATTAAGCATCATCATAGGTGCCTGCATGGTTTATTCAAGAAAAGATGAAGACAAGAGCATCAAGGTAGGGATAATATATGTAGGTGATGCAAGTACTGCATATACAGACAATTTCATAGAGGCGCTTGCCGACATTAAGGAAGAGTATGGTGATAAGGTACAGATTATGCATATGTATAATGTTGCCGAGGGAACGGAAAGAGAATATCTTGAAAGACTTGTAAATGCAGGCTGCAATCTGATATTTTCTACAAGCTATAACTATGGTGAAACAACTAAGGAGCTGGCAGGCAGGTATCCTGATATACAGTTTTGCATGGCAACCTGCTCTAATGCTAACGAGGAGCCATACTATGCTAATTATCATACATTTATGGGTGCCATATATGAAGGAAGATATGCAGCAGGAGTTGCAGCAGGCATAAAGCTGAAGGAGCTTATATCAGCAGGAATAATAACAGAAAATGAAGCTAAGATAGGATATGTTGCGGCGTATCCTAATGCGGAGGTTATATCAGGATATACAGCTTTTTTGCTTGGAGCAAGGTCGGTTGTGGAGAATACTACCATGACAGTAAAGTATACATATAAGTGGAATGATTATCGTACTGAAAAGAAGTATGCAAGAGAACTCATAAATGAGAAATGTATTATTATATCACAGCATTCTGATACAGCAGGACCAGCGACTGCCTGTGAGGAAACAGCCTCAGATGTGCCCGTTTTTAATGTGAGCTATAACCAGAGTATGTTTGAGGTAGCACCAACTACATATCTTACGGGCTGTAAGATTAACTGGAAGCCATATATGAAGGCAGCCGTCGATGCGGTTCTTAATGGAAAGGTGATTGAGAAGAATATCAGAGGTAATATACATGGTAATGATGTGGGAGCCGGCTTTGATGAAGACTGGGTTTCAATGCTTGAGTTTAATGATATTGTTGTTGCAGATGGCACTAAGAAAATGGTAGCTGATGTTATCGAGCAGTTTAAGAAGGGTAGGCTTACTGTGTTTAAGGGTGATTACACAGGCGTAAATACTGACAATCCCAATGATATCATAGACCTTAATGAGGGCTTTGTGGAAAATAAAGACAGCTCAGCACCATCGTTTAACTATATATTAAAGGACATTATTACGATAGAGTAAAAATACATTATTACGTATTATCACAATAGTACAATATTACAATAGAGTAAAAACACTTGACTGTATAGCTTTATGTATGATAGAATATGCAGGCTTTAAATGGTTTTATTGGAAACGAAACATCCTCCTGGATGATAACGAACAACACATTGAGTTAAGTTATCATTAAGGAGGATTTTTTTATGCCAAAAAACAAATTTCAGGAAGTAATATTCACAATTATTATGGCAACTATTATGGTTTACGGGATGGTTGTTTATAATATAGCTCTTAACACAGGAATAGTTGATGGAACAACTTTTATTGCAGCATTACACGAGTTACCAATAATGGTGCCAGTTGCTTTCATTCTTGAGTTCTTTATAGTTGGAAGACTGGCAGGGCTGCTGGCATTTACTGTTATGAAGCCAACAGACAGACCACAGTTTATCACATATGCAATATCAATATGTATATGCTGTATCATGTGTCCTGTTATGAGTCTTGTTGCAACAATACTTTTTAAGGAACCATCTTTTGGTATGTGGGTTAAAACATGGGCTATGAATTTCCCTATGGCAATACTTTATCAGATGTTTTACTGTGGACCATTTGTAAGACTTATATTCAGAGCTATATTTGTAAGAAAAGGCAGCACACAGGAAGAGACAGAAGTAGCTTAGGAATTAATTAACAATTTAATATAAATATTATGTAGACACAGCGTATTAGACAGATTGTTATACGCTGTGTTTTTGTATGTTTTAATTTTATATTATTTTATAAAACTATAGTTCTGGTTGTTAAAATATATTAATATTTACTACATAGTGTCATTTATTTATTAAATGCAGAAGTTGCTAGAGATGTAAGTTGATTTTTATAGTTAATAATAATTACAATAGTATGAATAAGACTAAAAAACTTGAAACAATCCTGTTAAAGTATTAATATAACGCTATAATTCTATTAATATAATTAAGAACAGAGGTTATAAAGATGAAGAAGCTAAGATTGATTCTGTTAAGTATAAGTTTATTATTGATTATTATTGTACTTCATATCAGCTTAAGTTCAGATATACATTTTCAGGATATTTTTACAGAAAATGTTATAACGCCGGATATTACGTGGAGTGTAGAGAGTGATGGCTTAAAGTATAAGGTCATCGGTGAATTTAATATAGATAATATAACGAATACAGACAACATTTTAATGTTGCGGAGTCATTGGAAGGAATATTATATAAAGGCTGACGGAAAGCTGGCGTATGATAGTGCCAGCGGAGATGGTGGAGCGATACGTCTTATAGATATTCCACCCTGTTCAGTAGTAAGTATAGAATTCGCAGGTGTGGAAAAGTCATCAACAGAACTGGTCAAGCAGGCATCGTTTTATGTTGGTGACAGGATTGGTATGCACGTATTTCTTATAAAAAGAAATATGCATATATTTATATTTACAGTTGCAGTAGCACTTCTTGGTGTTATAAGTATAATCGTTGGAATATATATGAGGTCACTGTGGAAGAAGAATGTGAGCAGTACACTTATAAGTCTTGGGGTATACATACTTATAGCTGGTTTATGGGTTGTTACGGACTCGGAACTGCTTCTTTTATTTACGCAAAGAACCGGATTGGTAGAACTGGTGTCATTTTCAGCATTTTATAGTCTGCCAGTAGCACTTATTGAGTTTACAAAGAGAATGATAACAGGAAAAGACAAAATGTTTGGAATATTGCAGAATATATTTATAGGTGTATTTATTCTGTATGCAGTCAACTATATAACAGGTCTGTTTCCAGTTATTGTTGTTATTATGGCAGAACACACAGTTATGGCAGTGTCTATTGTACTTATATTAAAATGTTGTATTGAGTCAATTAAAAAACACAGTAATTCAAAGCTTTTAAGAGTAATGCATGGATATATCGCTTTCAGTATATGCAGTATCATAGCGTTTATATTTTATTACAAGGGTGATGCAAGAAGATATTTGTTTACATATATGATGGGATTACTTATATTTGTATTCTGTCTTGCTTATGCTGCCTGTATAGCTTTGTATGAGCAGATAAAAGAAAATGCTAATGTTGAAGTATATACAAGAATGGCATATAAAGATATGATGACAGGTCTTGGAAACAGGGCAGCATTTCTTGAAGAGCAGAAGTCTATGAGGAATTATGCTGGTGCGGCTGCTTATATTATGATAGATGCTAATAATCTTAAAAAGATAAATGATAATTATGGACACCAGAAAGGTGATATTCTTCTTACGGAGATAGCCAAATGTATAAGAACTGGAGTTAATGGCAGAGGAAGAAGTTATCGTATAGGTGGTGATGAATTTGTTGTAAGTCTTATAAATGTTACGGAGGCTGAGGTAAGTATGTGTGCAACAGCTATCCGTAGTGAAATAGAAAAGGACGACAGCCAAAGTGATATAGATATATCTGCCGCCATAGGATATGCGTGGACAGATGATAAAGATAAGGATGTAGATGCGTTATTAGAGCAGGCAGATGCTGCTATGTATGAGAATAAGCAGTATAGGAAACAGGCTATGACAAATGTATAACCATTAATTATTATACTATAAATGAGCAAATACAACTTACAGATTTTATCGATAGGAATACCAGTAGGATACCTAAAAGAATAGGCTGTTCACTATTTTATGTAGGAGAAAAGCATAACCACTATGCCCAGTATGACAAGGATAATGCCAGTTGCGCGGTTCAGTGTCTTCGGAGTTGCTTTGTTCGCGAATACAGCGGCAATTCTTGCCCATATAAATGCAAATACGATACATAATATCCATACAGTTATATCAGGAATTCCGCCAATCGCAAATTGTGACACAGCACCTGTAAGAGCAGTAAATGTCATAATAAATACGCTTGTTCCGACAGCAGTTTTAAGTTCATATCCAAGTACAGAGGTAAGAATAAGTAACATCATTATACCGCCGCCGGCACCGATGAAGCCACATATAAAGCCGATAATCATACCGCATAAAACAGACTGTATCGCTCTTTTTCTGCGCGATACGGACATCATTGCTTCTCTGGTAGTCATAACCGGTCGTACTATAAACTTGATTCCCAGAAGAAACGTCATAAACACAGAAAATCCGCCCATTGTCGCAGAGGGGACCAGCTTGGCAGCAAGACTCCCCACAACAGTAAATACCAGCACGCTTACCATCATTATAAGTCCATTTTAAGTATTTCCTCTGCCGCAGGTGTGCATATGAGCTGTGTTTTTCTTCTGTCACCTTTGATTTCTTTTCGTATGATATAACCATCGCACACGAGCCTGTCAACATTGACAGAAACAAGATTAGCTTTTTTTATATTTTTATCTTCAATATAGTGCATTTCATAATGACGGGTGCTATACTTACTTACAATAAAAATATGTGCACACCTGACACAGACTCGATATGCGTAAAAACACGCAGAAATGGAGACTAGTGTGAAAAGTAAGATTTTTCACACGCAAGATTTGTGCTTCGCACAAACTTGAGATGCGCAAAGAAGCAGCGCAAGAATGGAGACTATTATGAAAGTATTTTTTTATGCCCTTAGGGAATATGATGAGAAGAAATATGTTGAGAAATTCGCAGAGCAGTATTCATTTGAGTATGGTTTTACATCAGATTATCCATCAATGGATAATATCGGACTGGCGAAAGGATATGATGCGATATCAATTATAACCAATCCAATGTATCCGGAAATACTTGATGCACTTCACAATGAGGGCGTTAAGTATATATCAACGAGAAGCATAGGCTATGAGCATATTGATATTGAGTATGCACATTCAATTGGTATGAAAGCTGCCCACGTAGTATATTCGCCAAACAGTGTTGCTAATTACACAATTATGTTAATGCTTATGGCGTGCCGCAATATGCCTTGGATAATGAAAAAGGCGGATTGTCAGGATTACTCATTAAAAGGAAAAGTTGGAAAGGAATTATCAACATCGACAGTCGGTGTAATAGGAACTGGTAATATAGGTAAGACGGTTGTTAAGCATTTATCTGGCTTTGGATGCCGTATATTAGCATATTCCTGTTATGAGGATGAAGAAGTAAAGAAGTACGCAGAGTATGTAAGTTTAGATGAACTTTTGAAAAATTCGGACATTATAACATTGCACGTTCCGGGAAATGCTGAGAATACACATCTTATTGATGAAACAGCATTTGAGAAAATGAAAGATGGAGTTATAATAGTTAACACAGCAAGAGGACCTATAGTAGATACGCAGGCACTTATAGCATCATTAAAGAGTGGAAAGGTCGGATTTGCTGCGCTTGATACTTTTGAGGGTGAAACTGGATTGTATTATCTCAATAAGGAAACGCAGAAGCTTGACAATGATAATATGGCAATTTTAAAGAGCTTTCCTAATGTAATACTCTCACCTCATATGGCATTCTATACAGAGCAGGCGGTGTCCGATATGGTTGAGAATTCAATAAAGGGAATACTAGGCTTGGAAAATGGTGACAATAGTCTGGAGGTTATGTAGTTTTAACAGTCTGACTTTTATTTTTCTTTCTGTAGTTTCGATGGTTTTTATTTTTCTCAGTTCCGCAATATTGCCCTTCGGACAAGAAGCTTTCAACATTAAAAAAATCTGTCAAGTCCAAGCATACTATAACTCTAAACTATCCGCATTAAGCAAAAAATACTTCATTCCCATGATTACAAAGCCTTCTTCATTTCTCCAAGGTTTTTTCGTTCCGTTTACTATCACAATCTTTTTAAACGAATCTGGAATATTTCTAAATGAATTAAGTTCTTGCTTCTG
>CAKRKK010000075.1 GCA_934358235.1 uncultured Lachnospira sp. | reverse complement strand
GTGCAAGAGATACCTTTGAAATGCTTAATTCCAAAAAAATATTTATGGAGCCAAAGGCTTTTGCAGTTGGCTTAAGAATTATGCATCCGCAGAAATTTATTAATAATAACGCCTATGGTAATTGCACATATGATATGCCGGCAGCCGATTATAAGGTTACTTATAAATCAGTAAGCACAGGGGTGGAGAGAGGCGTGTATTCGTTTTGTATGTGTCCTGGTGGATATGTAGTCAATGCAAGCTCAGAAAAAGGCAGGCTTGCTGTTAATGGCATGAGTTATTCTAAAAGAGATTCTGATAATGCCAACAGTGCAATGATAGTGACGGTAACACCGGATGATTATGGACATGGCACACTTGATGGTGTCAGCTTTCAAAGAAGGCTTGAAAAAAATGCCTACATGGAAGGAGCTGGAAGGATACCAGTCCAGTTAATTGGTGATTTTAAGAAAAATGTAGCTTCAACCTCACTTGGCTGTGTAAAGCCTTGTATTAAAGGAGAGTATAAGCTTGCAAATGTAAGACAGATACTTCCAGAATATATATCAGAGGCATTAGAAGAGGGAGTAAGAGGCTGCGATAGATTCATCAAGGGCTTTGATATGGATGAGGCATTATTTGCAGGTGTTGAAAGCAGAACCTCAAGTCCGGTAAGAATAACACGTAACGATGAATTAGTGGCAGTTGGCTGTGAGGGCTTGTATCCATGTGGTGAGGGTGCAGGTTATGCAGGAGGTATTACCTCTGCTGCCGTAGATGGAATAAAGGTTGCAGAGAAAATAGCAATGCAAGATATATTATACACATAACATGATTTTGACACAGATTAGCTTTTATAGTAAAATATTACGAAATAAGAATCAAAAGTGGATTTTGAAGCTTATATTATATTTTGTAAACATAGGGAATGAGGAATTAGAATGAATGCGCGGGAAGAAATTCGCAACAGAAAAAGAATTGTTATAAAGATAGGTTCATCTTCACTAATGCATAAGGATACAGGAAGACTGAATCTTAGAAAGATTGAAAAGCTTGTAAGAACACTTGTGGACCTTAAGAATTCAGGAAAAGAGGTTATACTTGTTTCATCAGGAGCCATTGCTGTTGGAAGAACTGCTATTGGCCTGCAGGAAAGACCTGATGAGCTTCCGGTAAAGCAGGCATGTGCAGCGATTGGACAGGCCAAGCTTATGATGGTGTACCAGAAGATATTTGCAGAGTATAGTTCCATAGCTGCACAGGTGCTTATGACTAAAACAACGGTGGTTAATGACACAAGCAGAAAGAACGCAGAGAATACATTTAATGAGCTTCTTAAGTTAGGAGCAGTCCCTATTGTTAATGAGAATGATACAGTATCAACGTATGAGATAAAACAGGTTCAGACATTTGGAGATAATGACAGGCTGTCAGCTATTGTAACTTCTATTGTCGGTGCAGATATGCTTATATTGTTATCTGATATAGATGGCTTATATACAGACGATCCTAACTCGAATCCTAAGGCAGAGTTTATAAGCCAGGTAGACAGCATAGATGAAAAGCTGCTTAATATGGGAAAATCATCCTCAGGAAGTAATGTTGGAACAGGTGGAATGGCAACTAAACTTATCGCTGCAAGAATAGCAACAAAATCGGGAGCAGATATGGTTATAGCCAATGGTAATGATATAGATAATATTACAAAAATTATGTCAGGAAAAGATGTTGGAACATTATTTGTAAATCATAAAGAAACAGATTTTGACCTGGTCAGACTTATAGATTAGCATCAGGAGGTGTCGATGGACATTAAGCTTATCAGAAATTCAGAAGAAGCAGTATTTTCTTCTATAAGTAATGGACTTATACTTCAGATTACAGATGATAATTATAAGTTTTTGGATTTTACAGGAAAGAAAATGTTTATTCTAAATTCATCAACGAATGAAAAGTATGAGATTTCTCCAGAAATCAAGAAATATAATATTGCAGACATAAAGTATGCACATAATATGCATGATTATCTTTTTTTTGCCTCTGCGGAGCAGCTCACAGATTCCAGAATGGATATTCTTTTATATAGATATTCCTTTGATGATAATGAAAGCAGGCTTGTATATAGATACCAGATTGACTCCATAAGCTATATGGAGGAGGTTGATATCCAGATATATGTATTAGAATATGACTTTGTTATCATTGAAGAAATCGGACATAAGGATAATAAGGTAAAAACAGTTACACTACGTGACTTTAGTGTTGACAGGGATATATCAGTAAAAGGCTCACTATTAAACAGATGTGGGTTATATAATATTATTCCACTTGAGGGTAATAGCTGTGTGCTTAAGCTTGGAAGAACAAAGAGCTTTAAGGATATTAAAGAATCAGAAAACAATGAAGAACAGTGCTTAACAGAATCGGATGATTATGAATGCATAGTTGTTGTTAATACAAGACAGTTTGTTTCTGAGATGATGCTTAATCCATCGGAAATAACGATGGAAATGCTTGACTATGCAGATGATAATAAAACCTTTGCATATATGAAACGTTCAGGCAACAGGGTAATATATTCCAAGTTTAATATGTCTGCAATGTCGGAGGAGGTAGTCCTGTATGATTTTGAGAATAAAGTAAAGCAGATAAGAATTAACAACGATATTAAGGAAGCCTCAGATCTTAATTACACATATGTTATCAATGGTAATCCTTATACGATAAGAAAGGACAATGATACAGCTTATCTTGTTAATCTTAACACGCAGAAGGAGGAGTATAAGCTCCCACAGGATATGCAGGTAAGATATGTGGTTAATGATGTTTTACTTGTTACGCGAAGAAAGCCAGGATTATTTTTCTTAAAAAAAGGAACTGAATATATAGAGGCATATAAGTTCCCGGATATACAGCACACGCTGCTTAGAAAAAAGGCGGAATTTAAAGCTTGTCTTATCAATGGTGATGATCTGCTTGTATTTACAACATAAGACAACATAAGTAAGGATGGTGAATATGGTAACACAGGATACAATTAACAGAATAAATGAGCTTTATCATAAGTCAAAGGCAGAAGGGCTTACGCCTAAGGAAGCACAGGAACAGATAAGCTTAAGAAAAGAATATATAGAGGCATTCAGAAATAATCTTAGAGGAACTCTAGATACTATTAAAATAAAGAATCCAGATGGTTCAATTATAGATGTTAAGAAAAGACATGATGAGAAGATGAAGAATAATGCAGACAAAAAGTGAAATTAGAAAACAGATAATGGCTGTTAAGAAATCAATGACAGAAAGCCAGATAAATGAACTAAGCAGTATAATAGCTGGCAGGCTGACAGAAACAAAGCAGTATATAGATAATGAAAATATACTTATATACGTAAGCTATAATCAGGAAGTAAAGACAATGTCAATGATAACAGAAGGCATAAAGGCAGGTAAGCATATATATGTTCCTAAGGTGCTTAATGGGAAAACGTCAAAGTATATGGAGTTTATAAGAATATACAGCCTTGATGAACTGACACCGGGATATATGGGGATTATGGAGCCGGCCAGTAATGAATATTCAGTACTTGATAAAGGACTTGTGGTTATGCCGGGGATTGCCTTTGACACACAAAGAAACAGAATCGGATATGGTGGCGGTTTTTATGACAGATATCTTAAAGAACATACAAAAAAATTATATAAGACAGCAGTATGTTTTGATTATCAGATTGTAGATAATATACCTGCTGAGGAATTCGACATCAGACCAGATATGATAATAACAGACAGACGTATTATATAAGTGGTATGTAAGGAGAATTGATATGAAGACCTTAAGTGAGATAGGAAAAGCTGCCAAAGACGCATCAGGACAGCTTGCAAAACTAGGAATAAATGAAAGAAACCATGCACTTGGAAGAGTAGCAGATGCGCTAGTAAAAAGTGCTGATTATATAAAAGAAGCTAATGCGGTTGATATTAGTAATGGCAGAAAAAATGGCTTAAGTCCTGCACTTCTAGACAGGCTTCTGCTCACAGATGCAAGAATAGAAGGAATGGCAGAGGGCTTAAGAGTGCTTGTAGGACTTGATGATCCAATAGGTGAGGTTAAGTCGATGAAGACAAGACCTAATGGTCTTATTATTGGAAAGAAAACAGTACCATTAGGGGTTGTTGCGATAATATATGAATCAAGACCTAATGTTACGGCAGATGCCTTCGGTCTTTGCTTTAAGTCAGCCAATGCGTGTATATTGCGTGGAGGAAGTGATTCTGTTAATTCTAATATTGCAATAGTAAATGTTATAACAGATGTGCTTAAAAATGAGGGTATTAATCCTGATGTCATATCATATATTTCAGATACTGACAGAAAGTATGTTGATGAGCTTATGCATCTTAATGAATATGTTGATGTTATTATTCCAAGAGGTGGAGCAGGACTTATTAAGAATGTTGTTAATAACAGTACAGTTCCTGTTATAGAAACGGGAACCGGAAATTGTCATATATATGTTGATGAATATGCAGATGTGGATATGGCAGTTAACATTATATATAATGCAAAGACTCAGAGAATAGGTGTATGCAATGCCTGTGAATCACTTGTAATCCATAGTAATATAGCACAAAAAGCTATACCTGTTATAGTTGATAAGCTAAAGACTAAGCAGGTTGAGGTGCGTGGCGATGAGAGAGCCTGCGGTATTGATAACAGAATAGTACCTGCTAAACAGGAAGACTGGGGAAGAGAATATCTTGACTATATCATATCTATGAAGGTGGTTGATGATATAGGAGAGGCTATTGAGCACATAAACAGGTATAATACAGGTCATTCAGAGTCAATTATTACAAAGGATTATGCTAATGCACAACGCTTCCTTAATGATGTAGATGCAGCCTGCGTATATGTTAATGCATCAACAAGATTTACGGATGGTTTTGAGTTTGGCTTCGGGGCAGAAATAGGAATCAGTACGCAGAAGATTCATGCAAGGGGACCTATGGGATTGGAAGCACTGACAACAGGTAAATATATAATATATGGCAATGGGCAGGTAAGAAAGTAATGTATGGGGTATGAGTAAGCCTGATAAGATTACCAGATGTTAAGGACAGATAGGAAGAAAGAGAAGGTATAAGCATGGAACAGTTTGATGCGGATATAGAAGACTGGAGGAATTTCCTGTCATTTATAGATGAATGCACAGATGATTATATTTATATATATGATTTGAGTAATGATTATGCGATATATAGTAAAAGAGTTACAGACACCTTTGATTTAGATACAGAAGAATTCGAAAACGCAGGCCTGAAGCTGAAGGATGTTATATATCCTGATGACTATGAGGCTGTGTTTAATAATATAAGTGACCTGCAGAATGGACTTATTAAAAAACACGATATGGAATACCGCTGGAAATCAAGAAATAATGGCTATGTATGGATAAGCTGCAGAGGTGTGCTGGTAAGAAAAAACGGTAATAATTATATGATAGGACGTGTATCAGAAATAGGCAAAAAAAACCGTTATGATAACATTACCGGTTTGTATACAGAGTCTGTTCTTGAACAAAGATATAATTCAGAAATAAGGAAGGAAGCACATACAGGTCTTGGAATGCTTATTGGCATTGATAATTTCAAGGAGATTAATGAAAAGTATGGCTATCAGACAGGTGATGAAGTGCTTTCTGTACTTTCTGAGGTTCTTACCAGGGAAGCGGCTGGAAGTTCGTTTGAGGTGTATCGTATGAAGGGGGATGAATATGCGATACTGTCAATGGACATAAGTGGTGATATAAAGCATAATGCAAGGGAATTCTATAAGCGTATAAGATTATGTATTGATAGTATTATAGACGAGAGAGGCTATGATGTATTCTTTAATATATCGGCAGGAGCCTGTTCGTTTGATTCACAATTAGATTCATATAAGGATTTAAGCAAGAAAATGAGGTTTGCCCTGCATTCTGCGAAGCTTAACGGTAAGAACCGTTTTGAATTCTATGTAGATGAGGAATATGTGAATTACTTAAAGAGGCTTCAGATACAGGATGAATTAAGAAAGTGTGTGAATGATAATTACAAGGGCTTCGAACTGTTTTACCAGCCAATAGTGTCCACAGCTAATGGAAGGGTTATTGGTGCGGAAGCATTACTTAGGTGGAATAGTGATAAGTACGGATTTATGTCACCGGTAGAATTCATTCCTTTGTTAGAGGAAAGCTCACTTATAATTCCGTTAGGAAGATGGATTGTAGATACTGCAGCAAAAGTATGCAGCGAATGCGTCAACATAATACCTGATTTCGTAATGCACATTAATTTATCCTTTGTACAGATTGCAAAGAGTGATGTCATGAAGGATGTTTTAGATAATATCCATAAGCATACGGCAGGTAATAAACATTATGTATTAGAAATAACGGAAAGCAGGCAGATGGAATCTAACATGGCTGTTAAGAGAGTTCTTAATGGATTTGTTAATAATGATTTTTTGTTAGCAATCGACGATTTTGGAACAGGGTATTCTAATTTTCAATATATGAAGGACAAGATGTTTGGAATATTAAAGGTAGATAAATCCTTTGTGACAGATATTCATGTTAATACCAATAACAGTATACTTGTCAGCTTTATTATAAAGATGGCACATGAAATGAGCGTTAAAATATGTGCAGAGGGTGTTGAAACTAAAGAAGAATTAGATAAAATCAAGAAGCTGGGGGCAGATTATATACAGGGCTATTATTACAGCAGACCGGTAAGGGATAATGCTTTTTTTGAGGTGGTAAAGGTTGTTAATGGCTGAGTATTAACATAAAGTAGAAAAATAATAAATTGAAAGGTAACGAAACATTAATGGATAATACAATAGAGAATATGATTAATAATATAGATTTATCTGCACCTGTTCCTGAATATGAACCTATGAGGCAGTATTATTATCTTAAGGCGTGCAGGCAGATAGTAAAAGAAAAGTCAGAAAGGCTCAACAGGCCGCTTAAGGCAGTTGTTTCAACATTTGGCTGCCAGATGAATGCAAGGGATTCAGAAAAGCTGTTAGGCATACTTAAGGATATTGGTTATGTTGAAGCAGATGATGAGGAAAAAGCAGATTTTGTTATATATAACACCTGTACAGTAAGGGAAAATGCTAACCTGAGAGTATATGGAAGACTTGGACAGTTAAAAAAGGTTAAAAGAAACAATTCTGAGATGATTATTGCAATGTGTGGATGCATGATGCAGGAGCCTGAGGTTGTAGAAAAGATAAAGTCTTCATATAAGTTTGTTGATGTTGTATTTGGTACATTTAATATATTTAAGTTAGCAGAGCTGTTATATAACAGATTTACATCAGAGGAACAGATTATTGATATATGGGATTCAACTAAAGAGGTTGTTGAGGAACTGCCAACTTCAAGAAAGTATCCATTTAAGTCAGGCGTTAATATAATGTTTGGCTGTAATAATTTCTGTACATATTGTATTGTTCCATATGTAAGGGGACGCGAAAAGTCAAGAGAACCAAAAGAAATAATAAGAGAAATTGAAAGGCTTGTTGCAGATGGAGTAAAAGAAGTTATGCTTCTTGGACAGAATGTTAACTCATATGGAAAAACTCTTGATGAAAAGGTTTCATTTGCAGAGCTTATAAGTGAAATATCAAAGATAGACGGACTTGAAAGAATAAGATTTATGACACCTCATCCTAAGGACTTGTCAGATGAGCTTATAGAGGTTATACGTGATAATCCAAAGGTGTGTAATCATATACATCTTCCATTACAATCGGGCAGCAGCAGATTGCTTAAGCTTATGAACAGACAGTATACAAAGGAGCATTATCTGGAACTTGTAGATAAGATAAGACAGACTATTCCTGATATATCTATTACAACAGATATTATTGTTGGTTTCCCTGGAGAAACAGAAGAAGACTTTGAGGACACTCTTGATGTTGTCAGAAAAGCGAAGTATGATAGTGCATACACATTTATTTATTCAAAAAGAACAGGTACACCAGCAGCCAAGATGGAAGACCAGGTGGCAGAAGCGGTTGTTAAGGAAAGATTTAACAGACTATTACAGACGGTATCAGACATCAGTCATGAGCATATTAAAAGATATGAGGGAGCTGATATGGATGTACTTGTTGAAGATATTGACGATCACGACAGCAGCTTTGTGACAGGAAGAATGACTAATAATATTCTTGTTCACTTTAAGGGCGGAAAAGAGCTTATAGGAACTGTGGTTAATGTTCATATGGACGAATGTAAGGGCTTTTATTATATGGGAACTTTGAATAAGTAAAAGCTGTAAATAAAAGATTAAATAAGTATTGATTGACTGGAGGATGAAAATGGCAGAGTATTCACCAATGATGCAGCATTATCTTGCTACTAAAGAGGAGTATAAGGACTGCATATTGTTTTATCGACTTGGTGATTTCTATGAAATGTTTTTTGAGGATGCTGTAATTGTATCTAAAGAACTTGAGATTGCCCTTACGGGCAAGGATTGTGGACAGAAGGAACGTGCGCCTATGTGCGGCGTTCCTTTTCATGCTGCTGAAATATATATAAACAGGCTTGTGGCAGCAGGTCATAAGGTCGCAATCTGTGAACAGATGGAAGATCCAAAGAAAGCAAAGGGTATAGTTAAAAGAGAGGTTATTAAGGTTATCACACCGGGAACTAATATTAACGCATCTGGATTAGATGAAACTAAAAATAACTATATGATGAGCATTGTGTATCTGGGTGACAATCTTGGTGTCTCAATAGCTGATTATTCAACAGGAGATTTCTTTGTTACAGAGCTTGCAGACGGGGGTGAACTCATAGATGAAATTAATAAGTTTGCACCATCGGAAATCATTGTTAATGAGTATTTCGCAATGAGTGGAATTAATCTGGAAGTGGTTAATTCGAAGCTTGGAATAACCATGTCTACGCTTGATAACTGGTATTTCAATGAAGAAACCTGCAAAAGCAGGCTGTTAGAGCACTTTCATATGGAGGTGCTGGATGGATTAGGTGTTAAGGATTATACAGTAGGTGTCATAGCGGCCGGTGCTCTTCTTACCTATCTGTATGAGACACAGAAAAGTACTATGCAGCATATTACGACACTTATGCCATATTCCTCAGGAAAATATATGCTTATAGACAGCTCCTCAAGAAGAAATCTTGAACTTGTAGAAACTATGCGTGAAAAACAGAAGAAAGGTTCGCTGTTATGGGTGCTTGATAAGACAAAAACTGCAATGGGAGCACGTATGCTTCGTTCCTATATTGAGCAGCCACTTATTGACAGGACTGCAATAGTTAAAAGACAGGATGCAATAGAGGAGCTTAATAATAACCTTATAGACAGAGAAGAACTAAGAGAGTATCTTAACCCTGTCTATGACCTGGAACGTATTATGACAAAGATAAGCTGTAAAACTGCGAATCCAAGAGATCTTATAGCGTTTAGGAATACGCTTGAAATGCTTCCACATATCAGAAGGCTTATAGGAGGCTTTAAAAGTCCATTGTTTGTTGAATGCTTTGATAAGCTGGATGATTTGGCAGATCTTTATGAGCTTGTGTTTTCTGCAATAGTAGATGAACCACCAATATCTGTAAGAGATGGTGGAATTATAAAGACAGGTTTTTCAAAAGAGGCTGATGAACTAAGGGATGCTAAGATAAAGGGAAAAGAATGGTTAGCAGAGCTTTGCGAAAAAGAAAAGCAAAGAACTGGTATTAAGAATCTTAAAATCAACTTTAATAAGGTGTTTGGATATTATCTGGAGGTGACTAATTCCTTTAAGGATAAGGTGCCGCCAGAATGGGTTAGAAAACAGACACTTACTAATTCTGAAAGATATACTACTGATGAGTTAAAGCACCTTGAGGATGTAGTGCTTGGAGCAGAGGATAAGCTGTATTCACTTGAATATGACCTTTTTAGTGAGGTTAGAGAAAAGATTGCCTCTGAGGTGCTAAGGATACAGAATACTGCTAAGTCAGTCGCACTGGTTGACGCACTCGTTTCGCTTTCAGTAGTTGCGACACAGAATAATTATGTAAGACCTAAGATTAATGATAAAGGCGTAATTGATATAAAGAATGGAAGACATCCTGTTGTTGAGAAGATGATAAGCAATGATATGTTTATAGCGAATGATACCTATCTTGATAATTCATCTAACAGAGTGACTATTATAACTGGTCCTAATATGGCGGGTAAATCAACATATATGAGGCAGACTGCACTTATTGTGCTTATGGC
>CAKRKK010000074.1 GCA_934358235.1 uncultured Lachnospira sp. | reverse complement strand
TGTTGATAAGCTTCTTTCTTATATTAAGCAGAATTATCCTTATATAAGAACGCATAGTGCTGAGGCAGAAAGAAAGCTTAAAGAAAAAGAAAGACAGATGGCTAAGAAAAAGGCTAAAGTATTGTCACCAAAGGCTAAGGAGAATGTTGCAGTACTTAACAACTGTCTGGATTATCTTAATAATAATGAAGAATTAAGTATATCACTAAGTGCAGGTGCTAAGAGAAAAAGAGTATATGATAGAAGTAATCCGGCATATAAGTGGGTTGCACTCTTTATTACATTACTTGGAGCAGCCTCACTTATATATGGTATATATGCACTTATGACGCATGCTGGTTTTTCTATGTATTTTCTTCTGTTCGGTCTTGCAGCTATATTTTTGTTTTCAAGTGCAAACGTGCTTCCTACTGCAAAGAATAATAAGAAATATATAGAGTCACATTTACAGATGGCAGTAGATGATATGCAGAGCTATATAGAAAAATATCCGGAATTTCCGGTTCCAGCCTGGTATGCTCATCCAATAGTAATAAAAAGGATGATAGATATTATAGAAGAGGGAAGAGCAGTTGAGATGGATGAAGCACTTGCAGTTCTTAAGAATGATTTAAGGGCACTCAACTCCAGCGTTGCAGTAGAGCAGGAGGAGTATGATGAAGTTGTTACAATTAAGCCTATGTTTTTAGTCAGGGATTATCAATAAACTGACATTATAAATTAATATCAGATTGACACTTTTAATAATGCCTCCTTTGTATTATTCTTGTCTGCAACAACAAGGAAATGCAAAGGAGGTAAATATCTTTATGCATAATTAGTTATTAAGATATAAATTAGTTATTAATAATTATTTATTAATATATATCAGAAGCATAAGGGTATAAAGGCTATGAAAGAGAAAAAAAGTGGTATTATTCAGAGTATAATAGGTTTAATTATATTTATTGCAGGAATTGTATTATGTGTTAACACATATGTTGTTAAGGGAAATAAGGCATATGCATTTTCATTACTTACAGTAATTATTGGTGTAGTTGTTCTTATATCAGGCTTATATAATATTTTTTCAAAGAGTGAAAGGAAACCAATAGATGCAAAGGTTATAGCACAGGCTGCATTATGTGCTGCATTATGCTATGTTGGAGCAACATTTATAAAGATAGATATTCCAGTTGGAACAGAGAGAACCATGTTCCACTTTGGTAATGTATTCTGTGTACTTGCAGCACTTTTATTAGGTGGTGCATGGGGAGGCCTTGCAGGTGCTGTTGGAATGACAATAAGTGACCTTACAACAGCATATGTAACAAGTGCACCTAAGACATTTTTCTTAAAGTTATGTATTGGACTTATAGTTGGTTTCGTTGCACACAAGTTGTTTAAGCTTTCTAAAGAACATTCTGCTAAGTATGTCACAATCGCAACAGTAGTTTCAAGTATATGTGGTATGTTATTTAATGTTGTAGCTGATCCAGTTGTAGGATATTTTTATAAGACATATCTGTTAGGTGTACCTCAGGATCTCGCAAAGGCACTTGCAAAGGTTGGTGCAGTTACAACCTCGGTTAATGCAGTTATTGCAGTCATTGTAGCATCTATTATATATCTTGCATTAAGACCAGTTATGAAGAAGTCAGATATGTTAAGGGATTTATAAATTAAAATAAGCTATGTCTGATGGCTTCAGTCAGGAATACTGTTAAGAAGCATAATAATATATTAAACCATATAAAAATACACTATATATAGAAAATGAATGACTTCATAGTTCTATATATAGTGTATTTTATTATATATTGTATTATATATTGTATTATATATTTTATTGTGTATTTTATTGTGTAGTTATGGCATATATAACAGGTTTATTATACAGCCTGACATAAGTAATGCAGATAGTTAAGGCATAATAGAATTAGCACCGTCTACTATTACGCTTTGTCCTGAGATCAAGAAAAAGTAAATAAATAAAAATGATTTAATGCATTTATCAGCGAAAAAGTGATAAGAATAACAATTTTCAGATATTTGGCCAAAGATTGAATAACATTTGTAAATAATATATACTAGATAAAAGTAATTAGTGTAGGGATATGTATACACAAGTAAAATAGATGGAAAAAGAAAACTTAGGAGAATATGGAATGCGGATAGATAGTGGGTTTGTGGATTTGATAAGTGCTGATAATAAGCTGTTTAATATGATAAATGAAGAAACAGGACATAATGATCTGGGATTGTCAATGTTGTATGACTATTTTGCGGATATATTGTTTCCATCCGTAAGTACACTTATGCCTAATCTGGTGTACTGCTATATGATATATCCATTATATCAGAAATATAGAGACGATAAGAGCACCTGCGATAGTAACATAAACACAGCACTTGGATATCTGACTTCATATAAGTCAGGGAATAGAACTTCGCTAGCAGGTGCCAACAGGGGATTTCATGGAAAGAATATTAAAGAAAACATAGTTGGAACTTATAGGAACTTTCTAAGAAGATATGGATTTTTTGAGGAGGCTGATGATACATATATAGGTCGTCTTAATGCAGAGCTGCTAAGCACAGACAGATGCAGGGGAATAAGTGCTTTACAATATGATGAGGGTAAGAATGGGCTGACAGAGCCAGACCAAAGCAAGGAAACTATAAAAGCAGATATAAAGGCAGCGTTAAATAAAACCCTTACAGGAAAAGAAAAGAAGGATATGATATTGCGTATGCTATATGTGTTTGGAATAGAGTATAATAGCAGGGACAATACATTTAAGCTGCAGGAAGAAGATAATACAAGGGAGAATGAAAAGCCCTCTTTGATGGAATTTATATGTCTTAAATGCCTTAGCGATAAAACTATTTATGATAGATTTTTTGAAAATAATAAGGGATATACATCATTACAGAATGAGTGTAACAGACTTTTTTCTTTAAATACTAATAATAAAAGGTTAAATAATGATTATTATAATTGCATGGTTTTTGAGAATATATTAAGTGATATTAATCTTAAAGAGAATAATAGCAGTCAGATGAAAATGCTTAAGAATTATAAGCTTGCAAGACTTGTTATGATTATGGAGCATATAATTAAATGTCGTTTTAACGAACTTATTAAAATAAGAAATAAAAGCTATATGGAAGGAAATGCAGCAGATGTAAATGAAGAAATCTGCGAATTTTATGATAACATATACAATATTTTAAAATGCTTTGATGCTGCCGGACTTATTAGAGAGAGTATCGGTCTTATAGAGGATGAAAAGAAGTATTCGGATGTTATAGAGCTGGACGATGTCAGAAGAAAAGTTAAAGAGCTGGAAGAATTATATATAAAAGTAATAAGCAATACTTCAAGGGATTGTGCTGTATATAAGGAGATAGACAGTATTATATGGAATTATGGAACTGAGTCATCTAAGGGGAGAGAGAATGAAGAAATTACGTTAAAGCAGGTTAGTGTATATTATGATACTTTCAGATGGGAATACAGACCAAGACCAGATTCACAAAATGAATCAATTAAGGATAGCTGGCTTAATAGAAGAATATTTAATAAAAAGCAAAAGGAAGATAAAAGACCGGAGACCAAATGCGCTTCATTTTTTATATATGAGCTGTTTTTTGAGAATGAATAAACATTATTGGTTTTGCGTATGCACACATTTGACGCAAAAACATTATATGAAAAATATGTGGAAAATAATAATATGTGCGCAGACACAGAATTATTAAGTAGAAATGCGCAGAAATGGAGTAGTTATGGATATACATATTATAGATAAATTATCAATAAGAAGCTTTAAAGAGGAACATAAAGATGATATTGAGGATATTGAAGACTATGAGGTGAAGGCAGCTCTTTTTCTGACATATAGTATTGAGCCTAAGGTAATACTTGCTATTCTTGATAGTCTGTTTCTTAATACCGGTTTTGCAGAAAAAAGGGCAGCAGGACAGATGATAACTGATATATGTCAGGAGCTGATGACAGATGAAGATAATGCAGCAGATATAGATAAAAAAAGAAATATAAAAGAAAGAGCAGCATTTCTTTATCAGGATGGCAGAGGGGTGGACAATCCAAGCCTGTATGAAAGAATAGCTATGAGTTATGCGTATTCAGTAAGAATAGCGGGAAGTAAAAGAGCAAGCTTTCATCCAAAGATATATATTGTACAGTATGGAAGCAGAAACAATATCAGCAGGGTTATATACAGAATAATAGTAGGCAGCAAGAACCTTTCTACGAGTAATTCATTAGAGCATGGAGTATGTTATGAGCTTGTGGGTGAAAAATATCCAGATTATGGGAGCAAGGATGGAAAAGAGTCTGACTGCTGGAGCTGGCTTGATAACATTATTAATACCAAGGAGATAGAAGATAATGCTATTAACATTCTTTCATCCTATGGAATCAGGTATAATAATGAATCAGATATGCAGTTGGGCAGGATATTAAAAAGAATAAAGGCTTATAAGCTTATAGATTATTCAGAGGAAAAACATCCGGAAATAATAACAGCGCATTTTAATGATAGTATTAAGCTTGATAATGTGGATAGTATATTTTCACCATTTATTACTAAGAAACAGGTTGAAGCGGCTATAAAGCATAATATTAAAATATATACCTTAAGGTCAGAGCTTGAGCGCAGGGGTTATGAAATAGTAACAGAGGCAGGGGCCGGTGATATTCCTTTTTATGTGTTTAATGGTGATACAGATGCCAATATATACTCGTTTCATTGCAAGTTATATGAATGTCGCGATTGTATATTTACGGGTTCATTAAACTTTACAGATAGTGCTTATAACAGAAATAAAGAGGTGATTGCAAGGCTGCAGAAGGATGATAGTGTAATCGCAGCTATCAAAAGACTTAAGGCTATGTTTTTTGGGCAGCCGTTGTATTACCGCTATAATAAGGATAAGGCAGAGGCTATACAGAAGCTTCAGGAGATATTAGAAAGCATAGTGGATATATATTGGAACAGCAATTATTATGAGCTTGATATAAAAGCCAGTACGCTATATCTTCTGTATAAAAAAGATGCAGATAATAATCAAGAGGGCGGCTCCTGGGAAACTGACAGGAAAGCTTATAATAAAGAGAATTATGAGCTTACAGCAGTACTTGAAAAATATAAGCAATATTATATAGAGATAGTTCCTGAGGGTGAAAAAATGCTTAGAAAGTCCTTCAGGCTTGGACAACTGGCTGATGATAAAGATAAATGCTTTGAATTAGAGTGGGAGTTTAGGAATATGCTGGATATTAAGGGATGTGGCATTACCTTTTATCTATGTGATGAATATGGAAATGTAAGGGCATCATATATGAAACATTTTGAATTTAATAATGCTTTATCAGAGGATATACGAAACATAGAGAAAAGAAATGAAGTAAGCGATATGTCAGGCATCCTGTGGTTTGGAACCCAATCAGAAGGAAATACCGGGGAAATAGAAGAAGCTTCACATAATAGCAGATATTTTTCAGGAAATATAGCGGAAATATTCAAGATACCAGCATTAGAAAATATACTGGCAGCAAATAACAGAAAGCATGCTATAGAAATATGTAATACAAGAAATAAGCTTTTATATGAAATTATTAAAGGAGCAGATAGCATAGAAAAACAGAGTGATTCTGATGAAGGCATAAAAGACAGACTTCAAAAAGATTTTTATAAAAAAATGGGTATACAGCTATCTGATATTAAAAAGATGAAAATGATATATCAGCAGAATAAGAAAATGCTCGAAAAGCTGGAAATGTACAATGAAATGGGAGTAGAAGCTCATGACTAGATATACAGACTATCAGAAACGGACAATAAAACGCATAGTAGATAATTACTTTTCAACTGACACAGATATACCAGTAAAAAGGATGCTCGTAGCAGATGAAGTGGGCTTAGGTAAAACTTATGTTGCAAAGGGTGTGATAAGGGCTTTGGCATACAGGTATCTGTGCAGCATAGCTGAAGGTAAGCTTGACAAAGATAACACCTGTGAATTTAAGGTTATGTATCTGTGCTCTAATCTTAATATTGCAAAACAAAATAAAAGTAAACTGGCTTTAAATGAGCTGATTGATGATAATATAGGAGATATTTCAGCTTATATTGAAAATGACAGTATGGAATTTCAATATAAGGAATATTCCTATGAGAACAGGTCATCAATGTTATACCTTAATGAGTTAAGAGATAATGTTAAAGCAATACCGATAGATGTACTATGTCAGGAATATAATGCTGCAACAGGCAGTAACGAGGTTGTTGATAGAACGCTGGAAAAACGTAAAATACGTGTACGTGTACTTCCGGTAACACCTGCGACTTCAATAAAGCTTGACAGCGCAGGAACAGAGAAGGAAAGAGAATATATACTCCGCCTGCTTAAGGCGTGCTATCCGGATAAAGGGTATAACTTTAACAGATCAGAAAGTACTTTGATATATAATACATATGGAGAATTCTTTGAACGTGAAAGTGCTAATGTGGAATTCAAGGCTAAGGTAGATAAGTTCAGAAAGCTGTTAGATGATTACATTAAGATTAATACTGATGTTAAAGCAATAATTGATAATATACAGGACTTGAGTATAGAAAAGAAAAATGAAGAAGAATATAGCAAGGCAGCCGAGGAATGGAAAAATAAGTGGATAGCACTAAGAACAGCATTTTCAATAGTTACACTTAATGCGGCTACATATAATCTTGTTATATTGGATGAGTTCCAGAACTTTGGTGAAATTCTTGTTGAAGCAGAGAATTCAGCTAAAAGTCAGGCCTATAAAAGAAAGCAAAGAATATTTATATATCATGTACTTAACCAGATAGCTATTGATAAGAATAGCTGTAGACTTATGGAGGGGTATAGTAAAATAGATGGCTTGTTAAAGGAAATAAAAGAGGATGAGGGTAATATAGCAGCTAGATTACATAACAGCAATATTAGAACAGATACAAGCTTCAAAAATAAAATTACGGATATAATAAAACAATATGAAAACAATATAAAAGGCTATAAGGAAGATAGTCTTGCAGAGGAAGAAACAGAAATAGGAAAAAGTATTGAGGATTATATTGTCAATGCTTATGTACAGTCAGATGAGAACGCAGTAGCTGGTGAAGATAGTAAACACTATGAAATAATATGCGATGTTTTTTGTGGGAGATATGTAAGTGCCTGCCAGAAATACATAAAAGCATATGTATCTGGGAAAGCTGTAGATTCGATAAACGATATTGATAATTCTCAAAAAGAAATAGAAGAATATATTAATGAAAAATATTTTAAATTCGATAAGGGCGAATGGAACTGGAAGGCTATAAATGGATATGAATTAAAGAGTATTGCACAAGGGATAAATACCACTATGGCAGAGAATTTCTATACTATACTGCGTGAAAACAACGACAGCCTGGGTGGTTCATTAAAGTCTGTACATCCTTATATAGAAATTGCTTACTGGCTTGAAGGTAATAAGTGTCATGTTAATGAACTGTCTCAAAAAAGACTTATATTTATCAATCTGTATTTGGTACATTTGAAAATGATACAGTATAAGAACAAGAGCCAGCAGGATTTTTTATACCTTCAAAATAAAATAGTTAACTATATAAACGGTATAAATAGATATTGCCATATAAGACAAAATGCTAATATAGCTATATCTATGCAGGAGCTGCAGAATAAACAGGCAGTTATTGACATGCTTTGCCTGTTTGGGGGAGCAGAAAACGGGAATGCTGTCGGGACATATGATAATGGTGAAAGAGCTATACTTAATAAAATCTTTAATGATGAGATAAATAATGTGGATTATACATCAAAGATACTGCTTTTATCGGCTACGCCATTCAGGATGTATATGGGAAGAGAGGATATAACAGACAATTATCAGAATAACAAAAACAACAGTAAAGAAACGATAAAAGCCGTATGCGACTTTCTTAATCAGAATGGTGAGCTGACAGAGAAAATGAATGCGTACAAAAATGGGCTTGTTGCATTTTCAAAGGGAGCTGATACAAGGCTTCCTGAGGAATTAAGACAGGTCAGAGATGAGTTTCTTGAAAAAATGTCAAAATATTTTACAAGAATGGAAAGAGAGGCAGTATTAAGGCAGCTCATAAAATATGATAACAGCGTAAGGATGGCAGATGTAATTAAGAATGGGCAGCAGACAGTAGCTGAGACTGGTTCTGATGGTTTATATAAAATATCTGCTAAGAATGAATACAGCGACAAAATATCGGAGGAAGAGCTTGTAAGCTATGATTATAAAGGACTTGAGGATTATACACAGGAATTAAAGAAAATAATGGATTATAGTAATACAGGAAGTGTATTATCACATGCTATGAGGCTTCCGTATGCGCTTAGCTTTATGAGCTCTGATTCAGACAGTAATAATAGCGTATCAGGAGGATATAAGCTAAAGTCGGACTTTAATAAGAAGTATAAAGATACAGGTACAATTCCTGCAAATATAGAATATTCACTTATTAAGGAAGAACTATTACTGGATGAAACTGTGTGTTTAGGCGGATTCCACGGAACCTATAGTGAGGTACTGACAAAAGTATTAGGGGATAATCCGCGTACTGTTGCTGATGGAAATATGTGTATTAAGGAAAATGTATACGGAGCGGAGCTGTTACTATGGATTCCTCCGGTTGTGTGCAGACATCAGTTAACAGCGCCATTTGATGTGTTATCCGATTATGGTAAAACAATAATATTCTCAGCCTGGACACCTGTTCCAAGGATGCTTTCAGTTCTTATATCTAATGAGGCTGTTAAAAGGCTTAAATTAAGAATAAAGAGTAAGCTAAAGAATGATAACGAAAGTATAAAAACACAAAAAGAGCTTGAGACAGAATTAGAAATATTAAGAGATATAAAAAAGAAGCTTATGAATTATAATCCATATAGGAAAAATGCAGATAGTTTAGAGGAAGCTTTTGAAAAGGTCGCAGCTCAGATTAAAATAGCGTGTAATAATTGTATAAGTGATGCCGCGCAGGATGGATTATTTGGTGAAGATGAGAACAGCAAAGAAGAATTGAAATGGATGACTTATAATTTTATAAGAAGAATATTTCTTATGAATGAAGGTCAGGTAAATTCGGATAAGTCAGATAAAAGTACAGATACAGCTAATAGGGATTTTTATATAAATGGTCTGATGGTACTGGATGCATTGTATAGAAAAACATCAGATATTCTTAGCACAGATCTTGTTATGGAATGGATGGTAAGATATTGCGGGCAGCTTCATTTAAGAGAAACATTAGAAGAATATATATATATGGTATTGCCCTGCAAGGATAAAGAAAAGATAGAAAAAACTGATATCTTATGGCTGTTTGAAAACACATTCGGTAAGAAAAGCTTTATAAAAGCCTCTAAAATAGAAACAACCGTTGTTGCAGATGGCGTTATAAAAGAATGTCAGGTGTATACTTATTTTGCAAGAGGACTTGGTTCAAGTAAGGATGATGATAAGGTTAATGCACTTAGTAATCTTCAGAAAGCATTTAATTCACCATTTGCCCCATTCGTATTCTCTACTACATCTATGGGACAGGAGGGGCTTGACTTTCACTATTATGCCGATAGGATAGTTCACTGGAATCTTCCTTCTAATCCGGTAGATTTCGAACAAAGGGAGGGAAGAATAAACAGAAAAGATTGTCTTGCTATCAGAAAGTACGTTACGCAAAAGTATAGAAAGCCACTTTATAATTATGGCAATGCTGATAAAAATTATATAATTAATTGCGATAATGGCGCGAAAGTAAAGGATATATTAGATGATTGCTTTAAGGCAGCAGTATATGATGTTTTATATAATTATAGGTATTATAGTGGTAAAATGCTGTCAGAAGCAGAAGCAGAAGCAGAAGCAGAAGCAGAAGCAGAGGCGTATTACAGAAATATGCCAGAGGTTGTAAGATGTGGCATGATTCCACACTGGTTAATGCCAATCAGGGATGATGACGGAATAATCAGGGATTGTGTTCATATTAAAAGGTATGTTCCTTACTTTGGTGGAAGTGTTGTTGCACAGAAATATAACCGAAACCTTCAGATATTGCAGTTGTACCGTTCAGTTATTGGACAGCCTAATCCGGATGAGCTTCTCGACAGATTGTTATGTAAGGATGGTACACAGGAAAATGTGCAAGGATTGTTGGATGAGTTGTGTCTGGATTTCTCACCTTATAGGAAGTGATATAAGGACATCAGCTTTAAAGATATTGGATAAGGGAATACGGGAGGATAGCAGGCTTGTTGTCAAAGAGGTTATATCAGAAGACAGTATTGCTAACATATTTGGAAGAGCGGTAAGAC
>CAKRKK010000073.1 GCA_934358235.1 uncultured Lachnospira sp. | reverse complement strand
CCTTTATAATACAGCCGCCATCAACAAGCATAATTTTTGTGTTTTTTTCATTATATTTTTATTATCTGATTGGTACTGTCCTTGAAAATATATGGGGAGCATTCAAGTTTAATGTATATTTCTTTTCAGGAGTATTGTTAAATATTTTTGCAGCGCTTATAATATATTTAATATTTGGCATCAGCTTTAATATGAGCACTCATTATATTAATCTGGCATTATTTATGGCATTTGCAATGGAACAGCCGGATATGGAGGTGCTGCTGTTTTTTATTATCCCAATAAAGATAAAGTGGATGGCATTATTAGATGGAATAGTGTGTGCCATAACGATAGTATGCGGTTTTATAGTCCCAACAATAGCTGTTGGAGGCTCAAGTATTGGCTGGACTATGTGGAATGGATTATATAATGCAGGTCTTTTATCAGGAAGTGGTATGGGCTGCTACGCCAATGCTATTGCAGCACTGGTTTCTATGCTTAACTTTGTTGTGTTTATGATAGTTTCAAGAAAGGGCACATATAAGTCATCAACCCAGAGGAATTTTAACAAAGCAATGTATACAGCTAAGAAAGCTGAAAAGAACAGAAGGGATGGAAGAAAACCATCATTTAACGAAAGGGTATACAATGCTAATAGTGAAAAGACAAGCTGGGAAAGTGCCAATAAACCATATAAGCCTGTAAAAGCCGGACAGCCTAAGCATAGATGTGCTGTATGTAAAAGGACAGAGTTAGATGATGAAAGTCTGGTGTTCCGTTTCTGCTCTAAGTGTGCAGGAAACTATGAGTATTGTAATGAACATTTATATACACATATTCATATTACAGCTAATGACAATAAGAATATGCAATAGTTAAATTATTAAAGCAGATATACTTATAGCAATATTAGTTAGGTGTATTTTATCTGATTTACTTTAATTATTTACAATTATTTATAAATATTGTTATTGCTATTGCTATTTTTCAGGTTATTAAGTATAATCATTTGGATTGTTTTGTTTTTATTAATTATTTTTATTTACTTTGGAGGTTAGAATGAAGAAGACTAAGATTATATGTACTATGGGTCCTAACACTAATGACAGAGAGCTCATTAAGCAGCTTGCATTAAATGGTATGGATATTGCAAGATTCAACTTTTCTCATGGAGATCATGAAGAACAGGCTGGACGTTTTGCATTAGTAAAGAGTGTGAGGGAAGAAATTAACAAGCCTATAGCTACACTTCTTGATACAAAGGGACCAGAAATCAGAACTGGCGTACTTAAGGATGATAAAAAGGTTACTCTTAAGGAAGGACAGAAGTTTACACTTACAACAAGAGAGATTGTAGGTGATGAAAATATTGACATGATTACATATGCAGGACTTCCAGCAGATGTAGAGAATGGTAATACTATTCTTATTGATGATGGTCTTATTGAACTCAGAGTAGAAGAGGTTGTTGATGGTACAGATATTATATGTACTGTAATTAATGGTGGTGAGCTTGGTTCTAAGAAGGGTGTTAATGTTCCTAACGTAAGCATTAAGCTTCCAGGTATCACAGATAAAGATAAGGATGATATTATATTTGGTATAGAGCAGGGATTTGATTTCATTGCAGCTTCATTTGTAAGAAATGCAGCTTGTATTCAGGAAATTAAGCAGCTTTTATGGGAGCATGGTTCAGATATTCCAGTTATCGCTAAGATTGAGAATGCTGAAGGTATTGAGAATCTTGATGAAATCATTAAGGTTGCTGATGGTATCATGGTTGCAAGAGGCGACATGGGTGTTGAAATCCCAGCAGAAGATGTTCCACACTATCAGAAGGAAATTATTAAGAAATGTAATGCAACATATAAGCCTGTTATAACAGCTACACAGATGCTTGATTCAATGATTAGAAATCCACGTCCTACAAGAGCTGAGGTTACTGATGTTGCTAATGCTATATATGATGGTACAGACGTAGTTATGCTTTCAGGCGAGACTGCTAATGGTAAGTATCCACTTGAAGCCTTAAAGATGATGGCTAAGATTGCAGAAAGAACAGAAAAGGATATTAAGGACAGAGCTTCTGATATATCTAAGGTTCATAGCAAGAGAAGCATATCAAGTGCAGTATGTAACGCTACTGTCCAGACAGCAGATAACCTTAATGCTAAGGCTATTGTATGCCCAACTATTTCAGGCTTTACAGCAAGACTTACATCTAAGCTTAAGCCAAATGCTGAGATTATCGGTTGTTCACCATATGATAACGTTCTTAGAAAAATGCAGATATATTGGGGAGTAAGACCTTTAAAGACTGCAACAGAGGTTTCTACTGATAAGATTATTGAGCATGCATTAGTAGTATCTGAGCAGGCTGGATTCGTAGAAGAAGGAGATACAGTTATTGTATCTGCTGGTATTGCTACAACCTCTGATCCATCTGCTAAGAGAGGACTTACTAATACTATGAGAGTTGTTACTATCTAGTAATAGGATAGTTATTAAGATAGCTACTGATATTTAAGCCCGCAAAGACCTTAATGCCATAAGGTCTTGTGGGCTTATTGTCTGTTAATACAAATGCTGTTAGAGAGAGATAACAGGTTTAATACTATAAAGGAAGCTGGTTAAATGAACATAAAAAAGATACTAATATGGATTCCTGCTATTGTTATGGCTATGGTTATATTCGGCTTTTCAAAGCAGGATGGTGAAGAGTCCTCGGGACTTAGTTATAAGGCAGCAGATATGATACTTACAGTATGTGATAAGGCGGGGATGGTTGATTATAATGATAATAACAGGGATAGTATGATAGAAGCTGTGCAGTTTCCTATAAGGAAAGCTGCTCATATGACAGAATATGCTGTGCTTTCAGTTCTTGTTATGCTTGCACTTATAGTTGATGGGATAAAAGGCATCAGACTTCCTGTTATAGCAGCGATTATAGCAGTAGCATTTGCGGCTACGGACGAGCTTCACCAGAGGTATGTGCCGGGAAGATACGGCTGTGTAAGGGATGTGCTTATAGATGCTGCAGGGAGTATAATCGGACTTGCCATTGCATATGTATTGTATAAAAATATGCATAAAAATAAAGCGTGATTATTTATTTGAAAATAATACTTGCAAAATTACTAAGTATATGGTATAAGCATTAGTAAACGCATAATTATATATAATGCAATGATGGAAACAAGTAGGGATAGCATAAGCAACAGAAAGCAGCCGGTTGATGAGAGGCGCAGTGGATGGTTATTCTGAATACATTCCGGAGCAGCAAACTGAAAGGTACGAAAGACTTAGTAGGGGCGACGTAAGGATACACGTTATAGTATCAGGATCATCAGACCCAGCAAGGTAGGCAGCGTGAGCTGTTTATGAATAAAGGTGGTAACACGGAGCATATAGTCTTCGTCCTTTAATTAGGATGAAGGATATGCTCTTTTTTATTACTTTAAAGTAACAGGGTGTGATGATTAATAGTATTATCAGTAATAGCAATGTGCTGATTCTGATAGTATACAATGATGTATATTTAATAATTAAATAATTAAATAATTAAATAATGCATCATCAATAATGACGAAAAAAGAACAGGAGAACAGAAATGGCAGAAATGACAGTTTATGACGAATTAGTCGCAAGAGGGCTTATTGCACAGGTGACAGATGAGGAACTGATTAAGAATCTTATCAATAATGGAAAGGCAACCTTCTATATTGGGTTCGATCCAACAGCAGACAGTCTTCATGTAGGCCACTTTATGGCACTTTGCTTTATGAAGAGACTTCAGATGGCAGGTAACAAGCCAATAGCTTTAGTTGGTGGTGGTACAGGTATGATTGGTGATCCATCAGGTAAGACAGATATGAGAAAGATGCTTACTCCGGAACAGATTGAACATAACTGTGAGTGCTTTAAGAAGCAGATGAGTAAGTTTATTGATTTTTCTGATGATAAGGCTTTATTTGTAAATAATGCTGACTGGCTTTTAAAGCTTAACTATGTAGATCTTTTAAGAGAGGTTGGTGCCTGCTTTTCAGTTAACAATATGTTAAGAGCAGAGTGCTACAAGCAGAGAATGGAAAGAGGTCTTACTTTTCTGGAGTTCAACTACATGATTATGCAGAGCTACGATTTCTATATGTTATACCAGAAGTATGGCTGTAATCTTCAGTTTGGTGGAGATGACCAGTGGAGCAATATGCTCGGTGGTACGGAGCTTATAAGAAGAAAGCTTGGTAAGGATGCTTCAGCTATGACTATAACACTTCTTCTTAACTCAGAGGGTAAGAAGATGGGTAAGACAGTAAGCGGTGCTGTATGGCTTGATCCAGCAAAGACTTCACCATATGAGTTCTACCAGTATTGGAGAAATGTAGCTGATGCAGATGTGTTAAAGTGTATCCGTATGCTGACATTCCTGCCACTTGAACAGATTGACGAGATGGATAAGTGGGAAGGTGCACAGCTTAATAGGGCTAAGGAAATACTTGCCTTTGAACTTACAAAGATGGTTCATGGTGAAGAAGAAGCTAAAAAGGCAGAGGAAACAGCCAGGGCTATATTTACATCAGGAGATGCAGCCAATATGGCAACAGTTAAACTTGAAGCTGACGCATTTACAGATGGAAGCATTGATATAATATCATTAATACACGCAGCAGGACTTGCAGCTACAAAGTCAGAGGCAAGGAGAGTTGTTACACAGGGTGGAGCATCCGTTGCAGGTGAAAAGGTATCTGATATTGCAACAAAGTATGATAAGGATTTCTTTGCAGGAGATGGCGTTGTAGTTAAGAAGGGTAAGAAGTCATTCATAAAGGTACAGGCATAAGCACAGAAAAGAGGCTGATATGAAGAAAAGTGAAATCACTTTTATTAGGCTGATGAGTCTTGTTGGAATTATGGTTCTGAATCTTATATTGTTGCTTGTTTTTGCAGGAGAACACGTTTTTCAGAATATTCTTAATAGGATGAATAGTAATGTGTATGATGGACAGTCGCTTGATACATCAATATATAATTATTATTACTATGCTGGACTTGGTGGAATATATAAGATAATATTCCCAGTTACGGTTATGCTGCTTGCAGTTGCGGCAGTTGCTGTATACAGGAAGGTAAGCATGGCAGGCAGAGCTGCAATAGCTGCTAATGTGTGTTCGCTTGTGACAGGAACATATCTTTTATTAGCAAGAATAGGCGAGAATATGGAAGGGGCTATACGCTTTGTTAACAGCTTTTATATGGATAGGCAGGAAATAGGCAATATTAAGAAGGTGCAGCTTATGAGCCACATTCCAATAGCTTATGTGCTGATTATAATACTTTCGCTGTTAGGACTTGTGATGGTAAAGAGCAGTACTATTAACAGAATTAAAGTATACAACGAAAAGAAGCTGGATAATAATGCTGTTATATATATATTTCCTGCACTCTGTGGCTTTATTGTCATGGAGGTTGTAAGGAATCTTGTATTATCAAGGGTTGTGACTGCTACCACTAACGAAGCATTAAGAACGGTTACATCATATATAAATGATTATTATATAGGAAGTAAGGTGTTTTTTAACTGGTCATGGCTTATATTGTTTACGATAGTTACGTGTGGTGCAATTCTGCTAAAGAACGTTAACAAAATATCTGTCAAAAGCAGGATGATAATAGAGGCAGCAGCTCCGTTATTAATTGTTGCAGCCGCGTCTGTTATATATTGGATGAATCCACCAGCATTATTCGGCTATCTTACAACAGATAATACAATATGTGATATGACAGAAGCAGCATTTGGCTGGTATCTGGTCAGATACACAGTATCATTAATGGTTGTGTTTGTATTAATTGTTTTAACAGTTAATGATGTACTTGATATCAGAGTGTCAGGCATAGTGATGCTTGCAGCCTTTGTATTGGGAATTATATTGATGCTTACAGCCTATAAAGTAAATGGAGAGCTTGCATTTATGTATGCAGCCTGTGTGCTTGCTGATATTATAAGTGTAGTTGTACTTGTTATAATATCCAGAATGAAAGCATTTAGTAAAAAGCACAATTAAAAACAGGGGATGTCGCTTTAACGATTGAAATTCGTTGAGGCGGCATCCCCCGATTTTATCAGGTGTTATCTTATGAAATTCATAGCTGTCTGTATTTTAAAGTACTGTTCAACATATCTTTGAAATTATTCTGATATAAGCTTTATTCCTGTTATGTCAGCTAAGGCAATCAGGGAATAATTGGTATAGTATACAACAAATCCGGGCTTTGCACCTGCTGGTTTCTTGACTTCTTTTTTTAAAACATAATCCACCTCAACTTTTTCAAGTTCACGTCCTTTAGAGTAGTATGCAGCAAGGGCAGCAGCTTCTTCAAAGGTTTTATCTGGAAGCTTTCTGCCTTCTGTTTTTACTATAACGTGTGAGCCGGGCATCTGCTTGGCATGAAACCACCAGTCACCACCATTTGCAAACTTAAAGGTGAGCTCGTCATTTTGTATATTGTTTTTTCCGACGTATATATCAAAGCCATCAGAGGATACATAGTGCATAGGTTTATTGTGAGTGTTTCCTTTGTTTTTTGATCTGACGGTTTTTCTGATATAACCAGTTAAGGCAAGCTCATCCTTGATATTGTTAAGATCATTTTCAGTTGTAGCAATATCAATGGCATTAATAATAGATTCAAGGTACATGATTTCCTCTTTAATCTCTGCAATAAGGCGTGTGCCGGCTTCATAGGTTCTTTTTAGCTTATTATATCTTGCAAAGTACTTGTTGGCGTTCTCAATAGGTGTGAGCGTTTCATCAAGTGGAATGGTAACCTCTTCATTGGTATAATAGTTAAGTGCATTAAACTGTTTAGCACCAGGTGTTATATCATAGCCATAGGTGTTTATAAGCTCACCATATATACGGTATTTGTCGCGTTTTTCGGTATCTCTTAGCTGCTTTTCCTGAATATCAAGCTTTTTATAGGAGCGTTCAAGGTGGGTGGTTACAATTCTCCTTATATCAGTTGATTTCTGATGAATACGTGTACGCACATCTTTTTCGTGATAGTAGGCTATAAGACATTTGCTTATAGACTCATAAGGAGTACTATTGTCATACATAGTAAGCGGTATAGCGGCAAAGTCAGATGGATTGCCGTTATCATACACAATGTTTGGAAAAAAACGGCCTTCCTTCACAGACTGTATGATGTCCTCTAAGGAACTGAAACTGCGTTGCTTTTCAATATCAGTAAGGCAGTTAGCTGGCTTACTGCTGTCAATACCGGCACGAAAGCATATTTCTTCGGCAATGCAGGTGCTTATGCCGGTATAAGTCTGGCACAGAGCCTTAGACAGAGGCTTAGGACACGTAAGTACAGATGAACTGAAACGTTCATAACTGGTATCCAGGGGATTATGTTTATCAGCAGTATTAGGAATAAAATATGTCCTTCCAGGAAGCACTTCACGTATTGAGCTCATCTGTGCCGATACGTGCTTTATGCTGTCTAGAATATTGTTTTTATCATCACATAGTATAATGTTGCTGTGCTTTCCCATAAATTCAGTAATAAGATGACGTCTGCAAAGGTCACCTAACTCGTCAAGATGTTCAATCTCTATATCTATTATTCTTTCAAAGGAAGGCTGTGTTATAGAGATGATTCTGCCATTATTAATATGTTTTCTTAAGAGCATTACGAAATTAGGAGCAGTTGCAGGACTCGGCTTGTTTTCTTCCGTTATATATGCAAGAGGAAGTGATGCATTAGAAGAAAGCACTACTCTGAATTGCCCTGAACTGGTCTTTACGGTGAGCAGAAGCTCATCGTTTTCTGGCTGGGCTATTTTATAAAGCCTTCCACCAAGTATTGTATTGTTAAGATCATGTACTATATTAGCTATAGTTATTCCATCAAATGCCATAGATACTCCGTTTCTATAAATTATTATTTATTAACATTATTAAATGATAAGATTAAAAATTTGATAATCACATCATAATATATCACTTTTATAAGGTGATGTCGAGATTATGGAAGGTGGCAAACTATTAAAACAACGATAGTAAAAAATGTAAGCAGAATAGTGTATAAAATAGTGAACAAAATAGCAAAATTCAGCTTGATATATAAAGCGGCTAAAATTATAATACATTTAGATAACTAATGGATTCAGAAATGATTTAAAGAAAGCTTTGCGAGGAAAATAAAAATGATAAAAAGTATGACAGGCTTTGGAAGAAGCGAGATTGTAAGTGAAAATAGGAAAATAGCAGTTGAAATAAAGTCGGTAAACCACAGATTTCTTGAGATGGGGATAAAGCTGCCAAAGAAGCTGAATGTGTTTGAGGCAAGGATAAGAGAGGTTGTTAAGAAGTATGTTTCAAGAGGAAAGGTAGATGTATTTATAACATATGAAGATAATTCGGATAGCAATGTTAATATAAAATATAATGAGGCGGCAGCCAGAGAATATATGGAAATATTCAGACAGATGGAAGAGCAGTTTGCAATACGAAATGATATAACGGTTGGAGCTTTATCAAGATGTCCGGAGGTTATAACCATGCAGGAGGCTAAGGAGAATGAAGATGAGCTCTGGAGCCTTATACAGACAGCTATAGAGCAGGCAGGTGAGGAGCTTGTAAGGGCAAGGATAACTGAGGGTGAGAATTTAAGAAGGGATCTTTTACATAAGCTGGATAATATGGAGGAGCGTGTTGGCTATATAGAAGAAAGAAGTCCACAGCTTGTAAGTGAATACAGGAAAAAGCTGGAGGCTAAGCTTAGTGAGGTGCTTGCTGATACGAGTATTGATGAGAATAGAATAGCTGCTGAGGTTATATTATATGCAGATAAAATATGTGTTGATGAAGAAACTGTCAGACTAAGAAGCCATATTGCGCATGCAAGACAATGTCTGTCAGAGGATGGAGGCATTGGACGTAAGCTGGACTTTATAGCACAGGAGATGAACAGGGAGGCCAATACAACTCTTTCTAAGGCAAATGATATAGAAATATCCAATGCTGCAATAGATCTTAAGACAGAGATTGAAAAAGTCAGGGAACAGATACAGAATATTGAATAAAATACTTGCACGAAGTTGAAGATTTCTGTATAATAACATGTACGCTTTCACGTAGATGACCATATTAAAAGTATATCTGGTGTAAGGGCGTAGGCAAAGACGGCAGATTGAAGGGCTTATTAACAGTTATAGGCCACAGATAGGAGATTAGAGATGAAAGATAAAGGATTGCTGCTTGTAATATCAGGATTCTCAGGTGCTGGTAAGGGAACAGTTGTTAAAAGACTTTTAGAACAGCATAAGGATTATGCATTATCTATTTCAGCAACAACAAGATCACCAAGAGAAGGTGAACAGAACGGAAGAGAATATTTCTTTAAGAGCAGGGACGAATTCAAGAGAATGATAGAGAACTCTGAGCTTATAGAATATGCGAAATATGTTGATAATTACTATGGAACACCTAAGGCTTATGTTGAGGAACAGTTAAAGCAGGGGAATAATGTAATACTTGAAATAGAAATACAAGGAGCTCTTAACATTAAGAGTATATTTCCAGAGGCAGTGCTTTTATTCATTATGCCACCTAGTGCAAAGGAGCTTGAAAGAAGACTTGTTGGACGTGGAACAGAGGATGAAGCGACTATTAAAGCAAGGCTGTTAAGAGCAGGTGAAGAAGCACAGGGCGTAGAGAATTATAACTATATAGTTATCAATGATGATGTTGATGAATGCGTAGAAACTATTGATTGCATAGTTAAGAGCGAGAAGAAAAAGGCAGTAAACAACATCGGACTTATTAATAATATAAAGGAAGAGCTTAAGGCTTATTCGAAAGGAGAATAATAATGATACATCCATCATATTCAGAATTAATGGCAGTTGTTAATAGTGAGGTAGAAGAGGGCGAGCAGCCATTAGTACAGAGCCGTTATTCAATAGTAAAGGCTACTGCAGCCAGAGCTAAGGAAATAATCGATGCAAGATCAATAGAGGAGAAGGTTAAGAAAGCACGTATGGAGGCTGAGAATGCTCCTAAGGAAAAGGATAAGGATGGCAAGAAGGGTGAACAGAAGCCACTTTTAACTCCAGATGAGGCAAGAAAGCTTCAGATAGGTACACCACTTGTTGATAATGCGGAGAATATGAAGCCACTTTCAATAGCTGTTGAAGAGCTTTATGAAGGAAAGGTAAAGATAGTAGGTAATAGCGATGATGAGGCTATATCTTAATTTCTATGTGATATTAGCATAAGCTTATAATGATAACTTGTAGCTGCTCGAAAGAGCAGCTATAATTATATATGGCTGGATATAATAATCAAGGATTGAATGGAGAATGTGAAATGGCTAATGTATATGATGAAAAGAAACGTGTCATAAACTGTGAAAGTGCCAGCAGATGCGGAA
>CAKRKK010000072.1 GCA_934358235.1 uncultured Lachnospira sp. | reverse complement strand
AATTAAGAATACCGCTGGGTATCCGGTGACATATGAAGCATTTATAAGGGGAAAGGCATATGCATCTAAGGAGTATATGGCTGATCCGGTAAAGTTCGGTGCAACACCTAAGGCTATAGAATATGTGAGAAGTACAAGAACGCTTCAGGAGGATATAGTAGGCTTTATAGATGAGCATAAGCATGAACTTGACAGTATAGATATTGTACTTAATGATGATGAATTAAAGTATAGAATAATCAAGGAATTATATGAAAAAGATTCAGATATATATATTACAAGTTCAATAAAGCAGCTTATAGAGATTTCATATAAAGATGCTGGCAAGAAATCCGGGGTTAAGTTCTTAGCAGAAAGACTTGGCATTGACAGAAGAAATATAGCAGCATTTGGTGATGCGGATAACGATTGTGACATGATAGAATTCGCAGGAGCAGGAATTGCTATGGGCAATGCGTGTGCTGCGTTAAAGGAAGCAGCAGATTATGTCACTCTGTCTAATGATGAAGATGGACTGGCATATGCTATATATAATATATTAAATATATAGATTATGTGGTATATTATGATGAGTGCGAAAGAAAAAGAGAATGCTATGATATAATACAACGTGTTTGACGCGCGTTAAAATATATTGTATTATAACGCTATATGAATAAATATTAGGTAGGATTGTTGGAGTGCATAGTACGGAACAATCCGTAGGTATCAAAGTCGAGGATTTTTGCCCCGACATCATTTAATAAGATTATAGAAATTGTCAGGGATGGGGAATAATGCAGAATAGTGTGATTAAGACAAGACAGGATTTAACTTACTTAAAGTGGTCGCATATAAGAAGCTCAAGTGGAACTGCCGGAACCTTTTTAAAATCAGAATCTATATTAAATGGAATTAAAAAGTATTATAAATTATCGAATTTTGATGTCATAAAAGGCGTGATAGGACATGAATGTATTAACGAAATAATAGTTGACAGACTACTTACTATATTAGGCGTAGAGCATTTGAATTATGAACTGATTAATGCAGATATAGAAATAGAAGGTAATATATATAATACTTATTTATGTGCTTCAGATGATTTCAAAAAAAGAGGTGAAAGCAAAGCAGCACTAGATGATTATTATAGAACTAATGCATATAAAGGTGAGTCACATTATGATTTTTGTGTAAGATGCGGATGGAAAGAATATATAGACCAGATGTTAGCAGTTGATTATATAATACTTAATAGGGATAGGCATGGAGCTAATATTGAGGTGTTAAGAAATTCGAAAACACATACTATAAGGATTGCACCATTATTTGATCATGGTTTATCATTAATATATTCGTGTATATCTGATGATGATGCATTGAAATTTAATATATTAGAAGATAAAAGATGTCAGAATTTTATAGGAAGTTATTCCTGTTACGATAATCTTGGGCTGATAGCTGATAAAAAAAGCGTATTTGTTAATCAGTTAAAACCATCTGATAAAAATATTATTTTTGAAGGATTGGAAGATGTACTATCAGAAGTTTTTATTGATAAGATTTGGAATATGATATATGAGAGGTATACAATATATGAAAATCTTTGAAATGATTGATGAAGAAAGTGGATTATCACTAGGTGTCTTATTATATTATGAAAAAGAAAAGACATATATAGTAGAACTTCAGGAATATCTGGACGAGTGGAATGCACCATTGCTTTTTACGGCATATGTAAAGAAACATATATATACAATTCCGCGTGATGTAAGTTTTATGTGGGTAAAGGAAAGGGTGATTCCAAGTGGAAGACAGAATATTGCTTCTATTCTTGCAAACCACGGGCTGCAGGCTTATGATGAAATGAAATTTCTGGAGTTATCAGAGGGAAAATGTTCACAGGATAAAATATATATAAAAAAAGTCAAAGAATTACCAGAATATGTAAAAAAGAGGCAGATACGCAATGTGGTTGAATGTGTTGCTCTTTCAGATAATACAGTTTTGTGCTTTTTTACAGATGAAAAGGTTAAAAAAATAGATTTGACCAAGCTGGTAAAGGTTGATGATGTTGATAAAATTATAAAAAATGAGATGCTGTTTCAGTCGGTTAAAGTCGGAACCGGCGGATATTTTATCACATTTAATGATTCTATTGATATTCCATCAGCTTTATTATATGAATCAGGTGAGGATATTGCGTTAAGGCTTGAAGATTTCAAGCTGTTTATAAGAAAAAATGTATTTGATACAGGTGAGGTCTGCAATATTCTTGAATGTTCGCGTCAGAATGTAGCCTATATGGTGAATCAGAAGCGTATAAGTCCGGTAAAAGAAGAGGTAAGAGGTAATCTGTATCTAAAGGGTGACGTTATAAGAAATAAGTGGTAAAAGGTTGATTAATCAACAGAAAATGTGTAAAATACAATATTGTGTTTAAAACAGATAACAGTATAAGTGGAGGATTAATATGGATAACCAGAAGTTAGCAGAGTTATTGTTTCCAGAGGTGGTTAATACACCAGAATATTATGAAGAAAAGTTCCCATATAGAAAGCTACCTAATAAGGCAGAGGTTACACGTATGGCACCAAGCCCAACAGGCTTTATTCATCTTGGTAACCTTTATAGTGCACTTGCAGATGAAAGAATTGCACATAGGAATGGGGGCGTGTTCTATCTTAGAATAGAAGATACTGATGAGAAGAGAAAGGTTGACGGAGCAGTTGAAACTATTATCAATGTATTAAGATATTTTAATATTGAATTCGATGAAGGCGCAGGCTTTGATGATTCTGATCCAAGAAATGCGTATGGACCTTACTTCCAGAGACAGAGAGTTGAAATATATCATACATATGCTAAGAGTCTTGTAGAAAGAGGACTTGCTTACCCATGCTTTTGTACTGAGGAGGAGCTTGATAAGGTAAGAACAAAGCAGGAAGAAGATAAGGTACTTACTGGCTATTATGGGGAGTATGCAACCTGCCGTAATCTTTCATATGAGGAGATTGAGGCTAATATCAAGGCTGGAAAGCCATATGTGCTCAGACTTCGTTCGCAGGGAAGTCCAGATAAGGAGATTACATTTGTTGATGCAATAAAGGGAGAGATTAAGCTTCCAGAAAACATTCACGATATAGTTCTTTTAAAGAAGGATGGCATTCCAACATATCATTTTGCACACGCGATAGATGACCATCTTATGAGAACAACTGTTGTTGTACGTGGCGGTGAGTGGCTTGCCTCAGCACCTATCCACTATGAATTATTCCATCTTCTTGGCTTTAAGATGCCTGCATATGCGCATACAGCACATCTTATGAAGTTTGATGAGGAAACAGGTGGTAAGAGAAAGTTATCCAAGAGAAAGGATCCAGAGCTTTCACTTGATTATTACAGAAAGGATGGCTATCATCCATATACTATGAAGGTATATCTTCTTACACTCCTTAATTCCAACTTTGAGGAGTGGCATGAGAAGTTCCCTGATAAGGATATTAATGAATTCCCATTCTCAGTAGACAAGATGAGCCAGTCAGGTGCACTTTTTGATAAGGATAAGCTGCACAATATATGTAAGAATGAGTTATCTAAGCTTTCAGAGGATGAATTATATGATTTCTTATATGACTGGGCTAAGGAAAATGCACCAGAGAATGTAGATATGTGGTTTGCCGATAAGGAAAAGCTGTTACAGATTCTTCGTCTTTATATGGGTGTTGGTGCTAAGAGAAGAAGAAAAGACTTTATGTATGCAAAGCAGATATTTGAGCTTATATCTTTCTTCTTTGATGGAGCAGCCAATGAGGAAAGAGATGAATTCAGACTTGATGAGAATATGGTAAGTGATATATTAAAAACTTATCTTTCAAAGTATGACCATAATGATGATAATTCAGCATGGTTTAATAAGCTTAAGGAAATAGCTGATGAGCATGGCTTTGCATCAGATATGAAGGCTTACAAGGCTAACCCAGAGAATTACAAGGGCAATGTATCTGATATAGCAGAGGTTGTAAGAATAGCCGTAACAGGACGTGCTAACACACCTGACCTATGGACTATCGTTCATATTATGGGTGAAGAGCAGATGAAGGAAAGAATACAGAAGTATATTAAGTAATTAGTATATTAAGTAATTAGTATATTAAGTAATTATAGAAAACGTAATTATAGAAATTAAAAATATTACAGGAATTATTCGCTATCAGGAATAATTCCTGTATTTTTTTGTTTTTTGCTAATATGTGAGGATTAAAAAGTTTTAAAATATAAATATATAGTAGTGCATTCCATTGATAATGGTGATATTTTAATGACACGTAGTAATGAATACTACATTACGGAGTGAAAGAAACTTTAATATAAATCATATGTAGAAAAGAGGATTGTTATGGAAAAGTTAAAAGAAAATGTATCACAGATTAAAATAAAAGATCCAGGAAGTGCAATTACGCATTTTATAGCAATGCTTATGGCACTTTTTGCAGCAACACCGCTTATTATAAAGGCACTTTCAACACCTGATATTGTGCACGTTATATCCTTATCCATATTTATAGGAACGATGATTCTATTATATGCAGCAAGCACAACCTATCATACAGTTAATTCAACACCAAGGATTAATAAGCTTTTAAAGAAGCTTGATCATTGTATGATATCAGTTATGATAGCAGGTTCTTATACACCGGTATGTCTTGTTGTACTTCATAATACAACCGGATATGCGCTTCTTGCTCTTGTGTGGGGAATAGCTGTTATTGGCATCATATTCAAGCTGTGCTGGGTTACCTGTCCTAGATGGATATCATCAGCATTGTATATTGTTATGGGCTGGGCTTGTGTTTTATCATTTACACAGATTATAAATGCACTTCCAAGAGCAGCATTTATGTGGCTTCTTGCTGGTGGAATCATATATACAATAGGTGGTGTTATATATGCACTTAAGCTTAAGGTGTTCAACGCGCATCACAAGTACTTTGGTTCGCACGAGATATTTCATCTTTTTGTTATGGCAGGCAGTATATGTCATTTTATAATGATGTTTAATTATGTTGCAGTTATGCCTATACATTAGGATTACTTATGCATATCACTCTTGATGTTGCTTTTTGATAATACATTTAACATTACTTTAAATATAAAAATATTGCTGGTAATTATATACAGCTTATGTTAAAATAAAGAAAAAGCTTATACAGTATAGAGGAGGATGTGCGAATGAGGAAAAATAATAAAAAGCCGTTGAATAAGTATATGGTTATAGCAGCAGTTATATTAGTCCTGATTGTAATTATTGCAGTATTAAATATAATACTGCCAAGGCATATCAGCATTAACCAGGATGTGACAGAGTTTTCTGTAAGAAGGGGAAAGGATGGAGAGTACCGGAAGGTTTATGATGATGATAAAAGCATTGTCAGTAAGCTTGATGGTATGAAGCTGAAATCATATTCTCTGCTCGCAGTATTAAAGGGTGATACGTTAAGGAGTGGCGGATGGGTTTATGGAATTTCTTATAAAGAGGCAGACGGAGATAAAAAATATATCGTGATTTCTCCAGGCGAAGTGCAATATAAGGGAAAAAGATACAAAACTAATGATTCAGCTCTTAACGATATCATAAGTGAGCTGGATAGAATATATGCGGAATAAATTATCCACAGAATGAATTATATGCAGAATGAAATGACTGCAGGGTAAAATGAATAGACAACATAAGAAAAGTACTTTGAAAAATACATTTTGCTGGTAGCAAAATAAATAGTAATGTGTTATCCTTTAAAATTGTGTTGTGTATGGTGTATACAATCTGTTAGTAAAAGCTGTACACTAACAAAAAGATAAGGAAAAAGGTAGTTTATTATGTTATTAACAGATGTAGAGAAGGTTGCAGCAGCAGCTAAGAATAAGGCGGAGCTTTGCAATAATCATTTTGGAAAGTACTTTATGCGGGCAGTTATGGCAGGATTTTATATAGTTGTAGCTACAATATTATCCAATGTAAGTGCTGCGGTATTGTATTCTACATATCCGCAGTTTGGAAAGCTGCTTGGAGCATTTTTGTTTTCTATTGCCATAGTGCTTGTTGTGTTTCTTAATGGTGAGTTATTTACCGGCAATAATTTTGTTATGGCGATAGGAGTATATAATAAAACTGTATCAGTAGTGGATATGATAAAGGTATGGGTTGTAAGTTATATTGGTAACTTTGTTGGGGCTTTTTTGTTATCATCTATGTTTGTATACAGTAAGGCATCGCATGCAATTATAGTGGATTATTATAACAGCTTTATATATACTAAGATATCAGCAGGAGTACCAGAGCTTTTACTAAGAGGAATTCTTTGTAATTTTCTTGTATGTATGGCTGTGCTTGTTGGAACTAAGCTAAAGAGTGAAAGCGGAAAGCTTATTATTATGTTTTGTATTATAATGTCATTCGTAGTTGCTGGTTTTGAACACTGTATAGCTAATATGAGTACATTTTCTATAGGATATATGCTGCTTGGCAATATTGGAACAGTGGCAGTTATAAAAAGTATGATTGTTGTTACTATTGGCAATATACTTGGTGGGGCGGTGCTTCTTGGAGTTCCAGTACAGGTTATGAAAGCAGAGCACTAATATAATTATGGATTAAAGGCTTTTGTAGAAATACAGAAGTCTTTTAGTGTGTAAGGATTGTAAGAAAGAGGATAAAGACAGATGAAGGAAAATCTAAAAAAGTTAGCTGGATACTATAAACCATATCTTGGAACATTTATATTGGATATGATACTTGCTATGCTGTCAGCAGCAGTAGCACTTGTGATTCCACTTGTGGTAAGATTCATAACCTCCAAGGTGGCTTATATGAGCGCAGATGATGCATTGAAGAATATTACCGTTATAGTTGTCATACTTTTTGTACTTGTGATTATTCAATGGGGCTGTAATTATTATATATCCAATTATGGACATGTTATGGGTGCTAAGATTGAGTATGATATGAGAGCAGAAATATTCAAGCATTACCAGAAGCTTTCATATTCTTTTTATGATGACCAGAAGGTTGGACAACTGCTTTCAAGAATAACCTCTGATTTGTTTGATATAACAGAATTGCTTCATCATGGTCCTGAGAATATAACTATATCGCTTATAAAGATTGTTGGAGCATTATGTATTTTAAGTTCAATAGATTTAAGGCTTACACTTGCAGCATTCATACTTGTTCCGGTTATGCTTGTATTTGCCTATTTCCTTAATAAAAGGATGAAGAGGGCATTTAAGAGAAACAGGGTTCGTATAGGCGAGATAAATGCACAGATAGAGGATAATCTGTCTGGTATAAGGGTGGTAAAGTCATTTGCCAATGAAGATATAGAGTGTGAGAAGTTTAAAAGAGGAAATGATGCCTTTCTGGCTGCAAAGAAGGACAGTTATCATTATATGGGGACATATAATGCAGGTCTTACAGCATTCACTACTATGATTAATGTTATAGTTATTGCAGTTGGTGGTGCCGGTATAACAAAGGGCTGGGTAAACATTACTGATTTTGTTACATTTTTATTATATATCAATATATTTACAGAGCCGGTTAAGGTGCTTATTGACTTTACAGAACAGTTCCAGAATGGATATTCAGGATATGAAAGATTTCTAGAGATATTATCTGTGGAACCTGAGATTAAGGAAAAGAGGGATGCAGGAGTCCTTACAGATGTTAAGGGAGAGATAACCTTTGATAATGTATCCTTTAGGTATAAGGATGGAAGTGATGAGGTATTATCGGGAATCAACCTTTCTATAAAGCCCGGTGAGTATGTAGCACTTGTAGGCCCATCAGGTGTTGGCAAGACTACGCTGTGTTCACTTATACCAAGATTCTATGAGGCAACTGGTGGAAGCATAAGAATAGATGGGACAGATATTAAGGATGTTACCTTAAAGAGCTTAAGAGACCATATAGGTGTTGTACAGCAGGATGTATATCTGTTTATGGGAACGATAAAGGAAAACATAAGATATGGAAGACCTGATGCAACGGATGAGGAGGTTGTAGCTGCTGCAAAGTTAGCTAATGCGCACGAGTTTATAGAATCCTTTGAGAAGGGCTATGATACGGATATCGGGCAAAGAGGTGTTAAGCTTTCGGGAGGTCAGAAACAGAGGCTGTCTATTGCAAGGGTATTTCTTAAGAATCCACCGATACTTATATTTGATGAGGCAACCTCAGCACTTGATAATGAGAGTGAACAGATAGTTCAGGAATCACTTGAAAAGCTTGCAAAGAACAGAACAACACTTGTTATAGCCCACAGACTTACAACTATTGAGAATGCTGAAGAGATACTTATGCTTACTGAGGAAGGGATTAAGGAGAAAGGTACGCATAAAGAGCTTATGGAGCTTGATGGTGAATATGCACATATGGTTAAGATTCATCAGAAGTAGTGGTATGAATAAAAATGTATGCATAAAAAAACAATAATTTAATGGAAAAGTGTGCTTTGTTATAGTATAGTAATAAAGTACACTTTTATTAGAATGAATTGTTAAATATAATTAAATATGTGGTATTATATGCTTGTGTGAGGCTTGTATGTCTGCCACAGTATTTATAATACTATTGATGAAATGGAGATTATGGTTATGGAAATGTGGGATATATATGATGCGGATAAGAAAAAGACAGGCAGGCTTATGAAGAAGAACGACTGGTGCTTAAAGGATGGCGAATATCATCTTACTGTACTAGGCGTTATAAGAAGGCCTGACGGTAAGTTTCTTATTACACAGCGTGTTATGACAAAGGCCTGGGCACCTGGCTGGTGGGAGGTATCAGGTGGTGCAGCACAGGCAGGAGAGGAATCAGCCGAGGCAGTCAGACGAGAGGTGTTAGAGGAAACTGGAATAGATGTTGCAGGTTCAGAAGGTGGATATGTATTTACATATAAGAGAGATAATCCGGGAGAGGGAGATAATTACTTTGTGGATGTATACAGATTTATTAAGGATGTAAGTGATGAAGACATACATATCCAGACAGAGGAAGCGCTTGGCTACAGATTTGTTACAAGTGAAGAAATCAAACAGATAGCAGAAAAGGGTGAATTCCTACATTATGACAGCATAAAGCAGATATTTGAAGATTAGGCGATGATGAGCTTTGATATCTGAGTGATTTTGGGGTGTAGATATGGATAATAAAAAGATTAGAGGAAAGGAACTGCATATGGCAGGCACTTACGAAGAAGGTGCTAATATATATTCTATCAAGTGTCAGTTTCTTACGATGATATTTCCGTTCATTACCTGGATTCTTAATTGTGCAGGGGTATTTATAGTTGACAAAAGACTTATGTTTACAAGCCTTTTGTTGTCTTCTGTTATAACAGCATTTACGGTCATTATATGTTCTTTGCTTGGCATGAAGAACAGGATAACTAAATATTTTGCTATGGCAGGGATAGTTATGGCAATATTTGTGCAGGCAGCACTGCTCACCTATCATACATACCTGCTTGTTGCTTTGCCGGTAATATATTCATTGCAATATGGACAGCGTAAGATGATTTACTATACATATATCTTAAGTATAATTGGACTTGCTATATCAGTATATGTAGGATATTATGCAGGCTTATGTGATGCTAATATGGTTGTTCTTACAAGAGGAACAATGGGAGAGTATGTAGATGCCTCGGGTACTATGTTTAATGCCGTTCCGGTAAATAGTAATCCGGCATTATCGTTAATGTTGTATTTCATTCTACCACGCTGTATGGTGCTTTTTGCGACTGTACTTATGGTTGTGCATATAGCTGACACTATTGCAAGTAAAGCAGCGAACGAGGAACATTTGAAGCATCTGTCAGAGATTGATGATATGACGGATGTATACAACAGAAATAAATATCTTGATATGATAAGAGAATATTATCCGCATATTCCGGAGATTTCTGTTATATTCTGGGATGTGAATGGTCTTAAGTATACGAATGATAATCTGGGGCATGAGAGTGGTGATGTTCTTATAAAGGCAGTAGCGTCTTCAATAATAAGGGCTGTAGATAATGCAGGTCTGGTATATAGAATTGGTGGTGATGAGTTTGTTGCGATTATCGAAGGCGATGATAAGGATAAGGTCGAGGGTATTATAACAAGGTATAACGAAATAGCTGGAAAGAAGAATGAAAACCGGTTTGATGGAATAGAGATATCAGCTTCAGTTGGAAAGGCGTTCGGTGAAGGATGGAATATTGAAGAGATTATTAAGAAAGCTGATACTCATATGTATATGCAGAAGAAAAAGTATAAGAAAGCAAGGATATAATATATAAAACGATATAAATATAATATAAATAATATTAAAGCGAAAGCACTGAAGGAAAGAAGAATCTTCCATTCAGTGCTTTTGTGTTTTATAATATGATGATACCAGGGTCACATGTTTAGCACTGACCGAAGCGTAGCGTAGACGTGGGAGTGCATAGCAC
>CAKRKK010000071.1 GCA_934358235.1 uncultured Lachnospira sp. | reverse complement strand
ATCTTATATTCCGTCCATTCTGTACCAAACAGCTTTAAATTGTCTGGAATCTTATTCATTCCAATAAACAGACTTTCAGCATCATGATTTCCCTTAAGATAATAAAATATAATATCTGGATTATCAGTAACTGCTGTTAAAAAAACATTGCGTGCAGTAGCTGATATGTTTTTCTTATCATACAAATCTCCGGATATAAGAATATGATGTACATCATTTTCTTTTGCATATGTAATCATCCTTTGAAATGTCACTAACAGCTCTGTCCTCCGTTCTTTTGCTTTTTCTTTAGTAAGATTACTCGTCATATCAGAATCCAGATGCAGATCTGCACAGTGTATCAGCTTCATAATAATATTATTCTCCTATACTTCTTATTTCATCATAATATTAACATATGTCGAACATATTTTCTAGTATTAATATAATGCTATATGCATCTGGTGTTTTACTGTAAATATATATAACAAAAATGAGCCACCATACTTAAAAAGTACAATGACTCATAACAGTGCATTAATTGTCTATCTCTACAATGACCTTTTTATCAGTCTTCGATGCAGCTGCAGATACAACAGCTCTAATAGACTTTGCAATTCTTCCGGATTTACCGATCACCTTACCAATATCTGATGAAGCAACCTTTAAATTTACGACAATTGCTTTATCTTTCTGTGTTTCTGTTACTACAACCTCATCCGGATTATCAACTAGTGCTTTAGCGATAACTTCCACTAACTGTTTCATAGCTAAATACCTCCACTAGTCTTATTTTTCGATACCTGCCATCTTGAAAAGCTTTCCAACTACTTCTGTAGGCTGAGCTCCGTTAGCTAACCACTTCTTAGCGAGTTCTGCATCAACGTTAAGCTTGCATGGATCGTAATTAGGATCATAAGTACCGATTTCTTCAATAAATCTACCATTTCTTGGAGATCTTGAATCTGCTACGATAATTCTATAGAAAGGAGACTTCTTCTCACCTAATCTCTTTAATCTAATCTTTACTGCCATTACTGTTTCACCTCCTGTAAATTATTCATAATATATATGTTAAAAAGGTAACTTAAATCGTCCCTTTTTAGCACCTTTCATCATACCAGGCATCTGTTTCATCAGCTTCTTCATCTGTTCAAACTGTTTGATAAGCCTGTTCACTTCGCTGATATTAACACCAGCACCTCTTGCAATCCTGTTCTTTCTTGATGGATTAATAATATCAGGATTCTTTCTTTCCTTAGCTGTCATAGATTGTATGATAGCTTCAGTTCTCTTAAGGCTTGCTTCTGCTTCACCCTCGTCAGGCATCTGAATATTCTTCATGTTGCCGCCAAGCCCCATACCAGGCAGCATGCTCATAATTGAACCAATGCCTCCCATATTCTTTATCTGTCCCATATATTCAAGGAAATCATCGAAATCAAACTCAGCCTTCTTAAGCTTTGCTTCCATTTCCTTCGCTTTATCTGCATCAATCTGGGCTTCTGCCTTCTCTATAAGAGTAAGCACATCTCCCATTCCAAGAATTCTTGATGCCATACGATCTGGATAGAACTGCTCAAGATCAGATAATTTCTCTCCCATACCGACATATAGAATAGGCTTTCCTGTAACAGCCTTTATAGAAAGAGCTGCACCACCACGGGTATCACCATCTAACTTTGTAAGAATAACACCATCTATTCCAATCTTTTCGTTAAATGCTGCTGCTACATTAACCGCATCCTGACCTGTCATAGAATCGACTACAAGTATTGTCTGGTCAACCTGCACTTCATTCTTTATATTGACAAGCTCATCCATCATATTCTCATCAACGTGAAGACGACCAGCAGTATCAAGAATAACAATATTGAAATTATTATCCTTAGCATGCTTTATAGCTGCTTTGGCAATATCTACCGGATTGTGGCCAGTTCCCATTGAGAACACCTCAACCCCCTGTTTATTACCATTAATAGTCAACTGCTCAATGGCAGCCGGCCTGTAAACATCACAGGCTGCTAACAAAGGCTTCTTGCCCTTTTCCTTGAACTTTCCAGCAAGCTTGGCTGTTGTTGTTGTTTTACCAGCACCCTGAAGACCAGCCATCATTATAACTGTTATTTCGTTGCCGGACTTTAACTTAATCTCCGTGGTTTCAGAGCCCATAAGAGAAATCATTTCTTCATTAACAATCTTGATAACCATCTGACCAGGTGTAAGACTTGACATAACGTCCTGACCAATAGCTCGTTCTTCTACTGATTTAATGAAATTCTTAACAACCTTGAAGTTAACATCAGCTTCCAATAATGCCATCTTAACTTCTTTAAGTGCTGCCTTGACATCAGCCTCAGAAAGGCGGCCTTTACCTCGAAGATTCTTAAATATATTCTGAAGTTTATCTGAAAGACTGTCAAATGCCATATATGACCTCCAATGTATGATTAATAATCTTCGATAATTTCTTTAGAGAGCTTCTTAATCTCATGGATATATTCCATATTCCCATCCATTATATACGAATCAACAAGCTCATCTATTCTTGTAATCTTAGCTTTAGTATCCATAAACTTCTCAACAAGATGAAGCTTTGACTCATATCCTTCAAGTGTGTTTGATACCCTTTTTATAAGATCATGTACTCCTTGTCTGGATATTCCATATTCATCAGCTATTTCACTTAAGGATAAATCATTGAACACGGCATCCTCATAAACACCCCGCTGATGTTCATTAAGTAATTCGCCATAAAAATCATATAACAATGTCTGTTCTACAATACGTTCCACAATGCACCTTAACTTTCTTTGTTTATAAATATTTTAAGCCTTGAGTATAATATCACGATATATAAAAAGTGTCAAGTACTTTTACTTGACACTTTTAAATAATTTATACATCTTAAATGACTTGCTTTTATAATTAAATATTAACCTTAACTAATCTAGGTCTTAATCCATTCTTTTCAAGCTCAGACACTATCTGTTCCTTGTGCTCATGTCCAAATGCTTCAATGGTAATTCTTAACTCAACAGTTGCCTTTCTGTTAATGCTTACAAACTGGTTATGGTCAAGCTTAATTACATTTCCATTAGCATCTGCAATTATTTTTGCAACCTTAACAAGTTCACCCGGCTTATCTGGAAGAAGTACAGATACAGTAAAGATTCTGCTTCTTTGGACAAGTCCCTGCTGAACAACAGAGGACATTGTTATGACATCCATATTTCCACCGGAGAGAATAGATACTATTTTCTTATCTTTAACCTTGAGCTGCTTTAATGCAGCAACTGTAAGAAGTCCTGAATTCTCAACTATCATCTTATGATTCTCTACCATATCAAGGAAGGTTACTATTAAATCTTCATCAGGTACAGTAATTATATCATCAAGATTCTTCAAAAGATATGGGAACAGCTTGCTGCCAGGTGTCTTAACTGCTGTACCATCAGCTATTGTATTTACGGTAGAAAGTGTTGTAACCTTTCCAGCCTTAATTGATGCCTGCAGACAGTTAGCGCCTGCTGGTTCTACACCAATAACCTTAATATTAGGATTAAGAAGCTTTGCAAGAGTAGATACACCTGTGGCAAGTCCGCCACCGCCAACTGGTACGAGTATATAATCAACTGTTGGAAGTTCCTTTATAATCTCCATAGCGATAGAGCCCTGACCTGTTGCAACATCAAGATCATCAAATGGATGAACGAATGTAAGTCCCTTTTCATCAGCTAACTTTAAAGCATATTCACATGCTTCATCATATACATCTCCATATAATACAACCTCAGCACCATAGCTCTTTGTTCTATTCACCTTTATAAGAGGTGTTGTTGTTGGCATAACAACTGTTGCCTTTACACCATATTTCTTTGCTGCAAATGCTACGCCCTGTGCGTGATTACCAGCAGATGCTGTTATAAGTCCTTTTTTACGTGCATCCTCTGACATTGTGCTTATCTTATAATAAGCTCCTCTTACCTTGTATGCACCTGTGTACTGCATATTCTCTGGCTTTAAATATACCTTATTTCCTGTCTGGCTGCTAAAATATTCACTGTATACCAGGTTAGTTGGAAGAGTTGCTTCCTTTACCTTTTCAGCAGCTTCTTCAAATTTCTTAAGTGTTAATTCTTCCATTGTTACTTATACTGCCATTAAAACCGAAAAGTCAAATAGCAATTCCTTTCATGAATTTCTTATAAATAAATATTAATTAGTGCTAATCTATATATTATTCCTATTATTCCAATCATTCAAGTTTTTTATATAATAATTCATAATAAAATATTATATTTCCAATTAATTACTTATAATTATTCAGCTTCATCATCAGTTTCAACATCAAATAAAGCATTAACAAATGTATCAGAGTTGAATTTCTGAAGATCTTCTACCTTCTCACCAACGCCTACATATTTAACAGGTATTCCGAATTCAGCCTGAATTGCAACAGCAATACCTCCCTTAGCAGTTCCATCCATTTTGGTAAGAATAATACCTGTGATATTGGTTACATCATTAAATTCCCTTAACTGCGAGAGTGCGTTCTGTCCGGTAGTAGCATCGAGAACTATAAGATTCTCTCTATATGCATCAGAATATTCTCTTTCTATAACACGGTCTATCTTTCTAAGCTCTTCCATAAGATTCTTCTTATTCTGAAGCCTTCCTGCTGTATCACATAAAAGCACATCCGCCTTTCGTGCTTTAGCCGCAGCAATAGAATCATATATAACTGCTGCTGGATCAGAGCCTTCATTCTGTGCAATAATATCAACTCCGACTCTGTTAGACCATTCTGTAAGCTGTTCGATTGCAGCAGCCCTGAAGGTATCTGCAGCAGCCATAATAACCTTTTTATTCTGTGCCTTTAAATGTCCTGCCAGCTTTCCTACTGAGGTTGTTTTTCCCACTCCATTAACACCAATAAGCATAACTATTGATTTTTGATTTTCAAAATCATACGCATTAGGACCAAGATCCATCTTTTCACGGATAGTATCTATAAGCAGCTGCTTGCAATCCTTTGGCTCCTTAATCTTATTTTCTTTAACTTTAGTCTTAAGTTCTTCTATAATTTCATCTGTTGCCCTCACGCCAATATCACCCATGATGAGCGTTTCCTCAAGCTCTTCATAAAAATCATCATCTATTGACGAAAAGCCGCTGAATATGTTATCAATGCCAGACACAATATTATCACGCGTCTTTGTAAGCCCTTCCTTTAACTTACTAAAAAGTCCCATCTTTATCTCCCTTCTTTAATTCTATTCTTTTTTCTTATCGTTAAGATCATTTTCAATTAAATCGACAGATACAAGTGTAGATACACCCTTTTCCTGCATGGTTATACCATATAATCTGTCTGCAGCAGACATTGTACCACGTCTGTGTGTAATAACAATAAACTGTGTATGCTTAGTCAGCTTATGTAGATAATTAGCATACCTGCCAACATTTGAATCATCTAGTGCAGCCTCTATTTCATCAAGCAGACAGAATGGCGATGGTTTAAGATTCTGTATTGCAAAAAGAAGTGCGATGGCTGTAAGAGCTTTCTCACCACCAGATAACTGCATCATATTCTGGAGCTTCTTTCCTGGCGGCTGTGATATAATAAGAATTCCAGCTTCAAGAATATCTTCGCCTTCAACGAGCTCAATAGTTCCGCGTCCTCCACCAAAGAGTTCCTTAAACACCTTATCAAATTCAATTCTTATTTCTTCAAACTTAGCACTAAACTGAGCTCTCATACCTTCATCAAGCTCTGCGATAACCTTCATAAGTGACTCTTCAGCTTCAATCATATCATCATGCTGATTTTTCATAAATGTATATCTATCACTAACTGACTTGTACTCTTCGATAGCATTTACATTAACATCACCCAGTTTTTTAATGGAAGCCTTTAATATATTAATCTGTTTTCTTATATCATTAATATTAGTCAGTTCATCACTTTTTAATTCAAGCGCATAACTGTATGTAAGCTCATATTCATTCCACATATAATCAACTAGCGAATCATTAGTTTCCTCAAGCTTATCATATTGGTTATGAAGTCTTAAGCTTTCTTTTTCAAGAAGCATAATCTTTTCATTAAGCTCCTCTCTTTTTTTAAAGAATTCCTTATGACTTGAATTAACCTTTTCTCTTTCAGACTTTAATTCTTCCAGCTTTATTGTTATAGCTGATATTTTATTACCAGCAGTATCAATATTATTCCTTACTGTTTTAATTTCAGCTTCCTTAGAAGCAACGAAGTCCTGTGTTTCATTTATTTTAACACTTACTGTATGTCTTTCTGCTTCAAGGCCCTGAAGTTCATTATAAAGTCTTTCTATGTTTTCATTGATAAATGAAGATTTCTGTTCTATTGAAGAATGTGATATTTTAAGGTTTTCAAGCTTAAGTGAAATAGCAGCTTCCTCAGCTTTTTTATTTTCGAGTGTTTTTCCAAGATTTTCAATTTCTTTTCTTGCTGCTTCATTCGCATTATCAAGCAGATTCAGATTACCACTTACCTGATTTCTGCTTTCATTTATTTTTATAATATCAGCATCAATAGATGACTGCTCTTTTATATCATCGCTATAAGAAGCGATGATTTCAGACACCTTTATATGTGCCTGTTTAAGCTTAACTTCTACGGTATTCTTATTAATATGAGTTTCTCTAAGAAGTCTGTTATAAGAATCAAGTGCTTCTCTATACTTTGCTACCTGGCTTCTTAAATCAGTAATAGCAGACTTTTCCTGTGTTATCTGTTTATTGGTATCAGCTACGGAATGCTTTAACTCTTCTATTTCTCTTCTTCGTCCAAGAAGATTACTTGAATTTCTGAATGCACCACCGGTCATGGAACCCCCCGGATTAAGCTGTTCACCCTCAAGAGTTACAATTCTAAGTGAATACTTGTACTTTCTTGCAATAAGAAGTGCATTGTCGATATTATCAACGACAAGAATTCTTCCAAGAAGATATTTTGCAAGTCCCTCATATTCAAAGGATACCCTTACAAGATTGCTTGCAACCCCTATTACACCATTTTCTTTGATGCATGCCTCATTTTCAAGGCTGCCTCTGGCATGAATAGCATTAAGCGGTAAAAATGTAGCACGTCCAAGCTTATTTTGCTTAAGGTAACCTATCAGCTCTTTTGCAGTTGCCTCATTATCTGTTACAACATTCTGTATGGTTCCGCCAAGTGCGGTTTCTATTGCAGTTTCATACTTCTTCTCAACTTTTATAATATCAGCTATAACACCAAGAATTCCAGGATTACTATCCTTTAATTCCATTATTTTTCTGATACTGTTTCCATATCCATCATATCTTTCTGTAATATTTATCAAAGATTCCAGACGGGATTTTTCCCGGTGATAAGTCTGTGTAAGCTTATCAAGAGCATTAGTCTTTTCAGATATTTCCGCTTTTAACTGTGATATGGCACTATTACTTTCTTCAATAGATTTATTAATGTCAGATAATTGTCCTACTGCATTATTTAATTCGTCCTCAAGTTCTTTTATAACCTGTTTTTGTGCATTTTCATCACTTTTACCTTTAATAATATGGCTTGTAAGCTCTGACTTTTTTATTTCAAGCTGCTCAAGCATAGTAACAAACTTCTGATTCTCTGCCTTTATAGTTGACTGTTCAGTAAGATTATCATATATGCTGTTCTGTCTGTTATCTATCTGGCCGGATATTCCCTCTATTTCAGCATTAAGTTCTTTTGCCTTGTCATTAATTGCGGCTAATTTTTCATTATACTCAGAAAGCTCTTCATTAAGCTTTTCCTGCTGATTCTTTAATTCATTTATTGAGGTATTCTTATCCTGACTGTCTTTTTCAATATCCTTAAGTCTTTCCTGATGGAGCTGTCTGTTTGCATTAAAGGTTTTAATCTGCTCAGCGAATACATTGACTTCACCCTGAAGCCTCTGCTTGTCTAATTCTAAAGCTGATACCTCCTGACTGCCTGCTTCCAGCTTTACATTTATTTCATTAAGCTGGTTTTCAGCAGACTCGTATTCAGCTTTGGTATTGTCATATTCTGACTTTGTTTCCTCTAAATCATCATCAACAATTTTAAGCTTTCCTTCAAGCTCTGTTGTTTCTATTCTTATTCTGTCGGTTTCAAGTAAAAATGCATTAACATCATACTTTTTAAGTTCTGTTTTATAATTAAGATATTCCTTTGCTTTTTCTGACTGCAGCTTTAAAGGTTCAACCTGTTTTTCAAGCTCAGAAAGAATATCATTAACTCTCACAAGATTGCTTCGTTCGTTCTCAAGCTTTTTAATGGCTGTTGCCTTACGTCTTTTAAACTTAACAATACCTGCTGCTTCATCGAAAAGCTCTCTTCTTTCGTCAGGCTTTCCACTAAGTATTTTATCAATCTGTCCCTGTCCAATAATAGAATATCCTTCTTTACCAATACCTGTGTCATAAAACATTTCTGTAACATCCTTAAGACGACAGGTATGTCCATTGATTTTATATTCACTCTCACCTGATCGGTATACACGCCTTGATACAGTAACCTCATCATATTCAACAGGTAATGCATGATCGCTGTTATCTAGTGTTATTGCAACATATGCAAATCCAACAGGCTTTCTGTTCTGCGTACCTGCAAATATAACATCCTCCATCTTAGCGCCTCTAAGCTGCTTTGCACTTTGTTCTCCAAGAACCCATCTTACAGCATCCGCAACATTACTCTTGCCCGAACCATTAGGTCCAACGATACCGGTAATTCCATTATGAAAGTCAAATACTATCTTATTAGCGAAGGATTTAAAGCCCTGAACCTCTATACTCTTTAAATACATATATTATCCCTTTACTATTAATATTATAAGCACACAGACATTACAGCTATGCCTGACCTTTTTTCTTAAGCAAAACTAAAGCTTCATATGCAGCCTTCTGTTCTGCATGTTTTTTAGTGTGACCTGTTGCTGTTACTTCAAACATCCCCTCAACACTTGCCTTGGCAATAAACTCCTTATTATGCTCAGGACCAGTCTCTCCGACTATTTCATATACAACCTCTTTATGAGCCGCCTGTACAATCTCCTGTAAAATAGTTTTGCTATCATAAAAGAGTTGCTTATTTTCCAGATCATTCAGTATAAATGATACTACGAATTCTTTTGCATTAGCAAAACCACCATCCAGATATATTGCTCCTATTACTGCTTCGCAGGCATCCGATATAATAGAATCTCTCTTTCTTCCTCCGGTAAGCTCTTCTCCCTTACCAAGCATAACAAACTGCTCAAGACCTATCGCCCTTGCACATATAGCAAGAGTAGGCTCACATACTATACTTGCGCGAAGTCTTGTCATCTTCCCTTCATCCATATCGGCATAGTTTTTATAAATATAGTCACTTGATGTAAGCTCAAGAACAGCATCACCAAGAAACTCCAGACGTTCATTATCTTTATATTTTTTTATACATTTCTCATTAGCATACGAACTATGAGTAAGTGCATTCTTTAGCAGGTCAATATCCTTAAACTCATAATGTATCGTCTGCATTAATTGTGATAAATCCTTATTATGCATTCCACATTGTCTCCTTACGAATAAAAAAGCCGCCTTGTCTGCATATTATGCAATAATACATGGCGGCACTCCATATTGGTTATTAAAATGAATTACTTAGCAAGTGCTGTCTGAATCTGTGAAACGGCATCACCAACAGTAGTAATATGTTCTGCTGCATCATCTGGAATCTGAATATCGAACTGATCCTCTATCTCTGTAATAATCTGAAATACATCGAGTGAATCTGCCTTTAAATCATCCACGAATGTAGATTCCATTGTAATCTTATCTTCACTTATATTAAGAACCTCTGCAATAATTTTCTGTAATTTCTGAAATTCCATATATTCCTCCATTCCCGCCTATTATATATATAGGCATAAAAAAATCTGTTTTAATCTGCGTCTGCCTTAATCTGTGGCATATTAGAAAGTGATTCGATAATCCTTTCATTGATATTGCTCTTTGAGAAGGTAACACATTGTAATATTGAATTCTTTATTTCTTTAGCCTTAGAACTTCCATGTGTTTTAACTACAAGTCTGTTCAATCCGATAAGTGGTGCTCCACCATATTCAGAAGCATCCATAGTCTTTAGTGTATCCTTAAGCGCCCCCTTAACAAGTAATGCACCTATCTTAGACTTGAGTGTTGAATAAAAAGCTCCCTTTATCTTCGATATAAGTGTTCCGGCAAGTCCCTCATATAATTTAAGAATAACATTGCCAACAAATGCATCACATACAATGACGTCTGCGCCACTTCTAGGTATTTCTCTTGCTTCAATGCTTCCTATAAAGTTAATATCATCACAGGCTTTAAGTAACGGATATGTTTCCTTGACAAGCTGATTTCCCTTCTCTTCTTCAAGACCGACATTAACAATCGCTACCCTTGGATTCTTTACTCCTACGCAGCTTTCCATATATATAGAGCCCATCTTGGCCCACTGCAC